>JALYSC010000477.1 GCA_030855005.1 Bacteroidota bacterium
GCTGATCTCTGGTGGCGAGGACCATCCTACCGGTGATACCGGAAAAAATGGAAATGATGAAGCTGATCGATACACTCCGCTGGAGATATGGACGCGCGGGCATTTTCCAATTGAAAAAATTCTTTACAGATGGTCGGGACAGGTTATGGAGCCTGTAGACTCTCTTGCCTTCATCGGAAGAAATCCCCTCGATAAAGAAAATGTATATATCATCACCGGAGATTCAGGAACAGGCATGACACACTGTTCTATTGCCGGCATTCTTATCACTGATATGATACTGGGAAGGAAAAATCCCTGGGAAGAAATCTATAACCCATCCCGGATAACAGCAAAGACAGGTAATATTTTTTTTAAAGAATTATTTCGCGGCGTGATGTCTTTGTTGCGAGGCGCATCAGGTGATGATAGAGTCAAAGAACTATCTGCCATACAACCTGGAGAAGGTAAGATCACACAAGTGGATGGACATAAATGTGGAGTGTTCAGAGATCACAACGGTGAGTATCATATTGTTTCAGCTAAATGCACGCATCTAAAAGCCACGCTTAGCTGGAATGCTGCAGAACAAACGTGGGATTGTCCATGGCATGGCAGTCGATTTACTTGTGATGGTGTTGTTATTAATGGACCAGCCATCAGTAATCTTGCAAATTATACTGAGCAAGAAAATGGTGTTGCTGAAAACATGGATTCAAACCGGGTTTAAAAGATCATTCTTTCCAAACAATGTTTCCGGATGGATTAATATAGACTGGCTTTTGCTTAAAGTCAGGACCTGTTTCCATTCGTGCCAGTCCATTTTTAAAATGATTGATCCCTGAAAATTGCGGTTCAATTACTACTTCTCCTTTTATATTTATAAAGCCCCATTTTAATTCTGCGTTTTGAACTGGAATAAATCCCTCGTTCAATGAGCCAACTGTTACATAAAGCAGATCATCCAGGACAACATCTCCCTTTGCATCGATGACCTTCCATATTTTTTGCTTTTTGTCTTCGCTTCTTGTCCATACGGTTGCATATCCTTCACAAAAATCCCATCCAAAATCATATTGTGGCATGATCAGAAATTGACCAGATATATTGATGAATCCTCCTTTAATAGTTAAAGTATCTGCAGCTGTTTTATCCCGGATTTCAAGCATCGCCCAGGCCTTGTCTTCCTTAAATGGACTGGCACTTTCAAATTTATTTTCAATCACAAAATTTCCGGTGGAATCGATAAAACCTGTTTTTTCATCAGGACCAAATACAGGTGCTCTCCCATCTACAAATCGAGGATACCTAACTGAGCAAGTATACTTCTTGTCAAAAACAATGGTGCCACTTTTATCGATAAATCGGGTCCAGCCATTCTGTTTGACAGCTGCCAGTCCCTCTGTAAACATACCGGCATCTTTAAACTGCAACGGGATCACAACCTGGCCACCATTGTTGATGAATCCAAATTTTTCATCATTCTCAACAGCACACATTCCTTCTGAGAAGAGTCCGCAGCGGTGATATTGAGGCTGTATCACCCATTGGCCTTTCGTATCAATAAATCCATATACAAGGTGATCACCCGTTAGTATACCCGCTTTGGCAATTCCATCATAAAAGTCCTCCGCAATATCAAATTGAGGAGTAATGATAATATCTCCGCGTCGATTCATATAACCCCATTTCTCTTTGATCTGCACGGGATACAATGCAACAGGAAATTGTTGGAAGCCAGTCATTTTTAATTCTTCAGATTCTCTCTGGGTTTTCATAGATCCGGTTGAGCAACTTCCTGATGTGAGCAGATAAAGGCAAGTTATAGCAACAATGGGCATGGTCTTCATTCCTGAATTAGGATTGATCAATTTTATAAATAAATTCTTTGCTATGGATACAGTCATTCCTGCTTAAGGATTGTTGTCATCATCACGCGTTTATATCTTTTACCTAAATTTAATATCAGGTTAAGACATCAGCCATTCTTTATGGTAAGAAAGACACTTTATTACATTACCCATTGGGAATCTTGGCATTGGTTTGCCAAATATATCATCATTACTCCCGCATGGGTCTTGCTTTGTGTAAAAGCAAGAACCCTGTGGTTTTTTACCCCTTCCAATCCGTCCATCACTTTTGGTGGATTTGCAGGTGAAACGAAGAGTGAGGTATATGCCCAGTTACCTCAAGGAACATGGCCCAAGAGTATTTTTATCAGTCCGACAGATCTCTTCTCATGCGTTCTTACACAAATGGAGGAAAAGGGATTAACCTATCCTATTGTGGTCAAACCCGACTCCGGATTAATGGGATTTATGTTTCGCAAGGTGGAAACGGAGGAACATCTGAGGCAATATCATGAAGTGATGTCTGTGAATTATATAGTACAGTCTTATATCGATTATCCTCTTGAGATCAGTGTCTTTTACTATCGCTTTCCCAATCAATCTGCAGGAACCATAACAGGATTTTTGAAAAAAGAATTTCTCGAAGTTATTGGAGATGGCCGAAAGACACTATTGCAATTGATAATTGAATATCCGCGGGTTCAGTTCAGAATTGAAGAGATGATAGGAAAGCATGCAAGTCATCTGCAGAATGTCATTCCCGAGGGTCATCGATATTTTCTCTCTTATGCGCTTAACCTAAGCCGGGGTGGTAAGCTGATCAGTCTCGAACACGAAAAGGATAAAAGATTACTTGATGTATTTGACTCACTCAGTCATCATACAGGATTCTACTATGGCCGTTACGATATTCGCTGCCAATCAATTGATGATCTTAAAGCAGGGCAAAAATATTCGAT
>JALYSC010000478.1 GCA_030855005.1 Bacteroidota bacterium
GCATTATCCTGGCCCTCGTAGCTCTGTTTATGTTCAAAAAGCGCCCGGTCCAGATGAAACTTGGTTATCTCATCATTGTAGTCGCGATTTTATTACCCCTAATCTCTTTTCTTTTGTTTACAAAAGCCTCAGCTGAAGTAGACCCTACAGTACAGGTCTATGATCAGGCAGGTATGTATATGCCTATAGCAGCGATCCTGTTTACCTCGCTTGCCAACTATTTTATTAAAAAGGATAACAAGCTCGTTAAGTCCATGGACAGGCTCAGATAATAACCGGATCAATCTCCGGTAATTCATGTTCGTTAACCCTCTGGTATGATTCGGGATTTTAGCATTTGGGAGTATGATGCGTACCATAAACTCTGGGACATCTGCATCGTAGGTGCCGGTATTAACGGACTCAGTGCAGGTATTTCCTTGTTAGAAAGAATACCTGATCTCAAGATATTAATCCTGGATAGGTGGTTTATCCCTCTAGGAGCTAGTACCCGTAATGCCGGATTCGCATGTTTTGGCAGTCCGAGCGAAGTCATTGATGATATTGCACATTTGGGAGAACAAAATGCATCCGAACTCGTCCAAAAGCGGTGGAGAGGATTACAATTACTAAAGAAACGACTTGAAGGGTCCAATGCCCGTTATGAATCCTATGGAGGTTATGAATTATATACTAAAAATAAATTTGATGAAGTAGGTTCCTCTTTACCTTATCTCAATACTTTGTTGGGTGAGCTTATAGGTCAGGATAACATTTATGAAGAAATAAATGTGCCTGCCGGCATACGTGGTTTCTCACATGCAGTCTATAATCCATATGAGGGCCAATTGCATGCAGGCTTTATGATCGAACATCTTAAAGAAATGTTCTTAAGCCTGGGAGGTAAAATATATACCGGTGTAACCATCGAACAGGTAGAGGAAAAATCTGATCATATAGTGCTTTCAAATTCACTATCTATTCCATTTGAAGCGAAAAAAGTGATTATCTCAGTCAATGCATTTGCAGCTTCACTTTTCCCTGATCTTGATGTACACGGAGTCAGAAATCATGTCTTTGTAACTTCTCCTTTAAAAGGTTTATCATGGAAAGGGTGCTTTCATTACGATAAGGGTTTTTATTATTTCAGAAATATTGGTGAACGAATATTGCTGGGAGGAGCACGCAATAAGGATTTTGAAAAGGAGAATACTGAAACGTTTGGCAGAAATCCTGTTATAGTGGAAGAACTAAACCGGTTTTTATATCAACATCTCGCTTCCAAAGAGAATGTTCAGATTGACTATGAATGGAGCGGGATCATGGCCTTTGGAGCAGATAAATTACCAATTGTAAAGGCTGTTAGCAGCCGGATTTATTTAGGCCTCAGGTGTTCCGGAATGGGTATCGCTTTAGCCAGCCTGATTGGAGAAGAACTGGCGGATCTTATTTGCAACAGCCAAGTGGATTGAAACGTTAACAAGTCGAATGGTTTTAAAAATAAACTGTATATCATTTGTTCGCTTCTTTCTGCTAGGCATTAGTTTGCTATGTGCCATCACTATAAGTGCCCAGGTTTCACCAATTGCACAGGATACTTCGGGAGATAAAATTCTGATTGATCATTTTGGAAAATTGATTGAAGACAGAGAAGGAATTGAATCAGTAAAGTGGATTTCTGAAGGTCTGCAGCTACGCATTGACAGCACCAACATTTATGCAGATTCGGCGGTGATCTATGCAGAAGATCGCGTCTTTGCCTATAAGGATGTGGTTATTCAACAGGGGGATTCATTGCATGTATTTACTGATACACTTTATTATTTCCGCGAGACTGACATTGCAGAGCTTGTAGGTGAGGTCGTACTTGAGCAGGGAACCCGACAACTATGGACGACCAATCTAACCTATCACCTGGGTGAACGTTTTGGTGAATATCATCAGGGTGGAGTATTGGTAGATAAGAGTCTTCAGGTTTCCTCAAAGCGTGGAATATATCATGCCGGAAGTGAAGAAATTATTTTTAAGGATAGCGTCATCGTATTACATCCGAAATTTGATCTGGCGGCTGACTCCATGACATATCGCGCCGGAGAACGAAAAGTTTTATTTACCGGGCCAACTAATATTTACACTAAAACTTCCAAAATTTATTGTGAAGGCGGATTCTATGACCTTAATACGGAGACAGCAGAGTTTAATAAAAATGCTCAATATGCAGGTCAGAACAAAACAGCTACAGCTGATACGATCCGCTATTTTTCAAAGCAATCGGAAGTGTTGATGATGGGTAATGTCAATGTGCAGGAAACTGATCGGAAAATTAGTGGAGAATCTCTCCGTTATCTGGAAAAGACAGGAGAAACATGGATTAAAGGCTCTCCGGCAATTTATAAAGACAGTACAAGATCAATAGTTGGACCTGAAATTTTCTATAATGAAAAAACAAATCAATTAACTACGATAGGTCCAAGTGAAATTAGTGATGGTTCTCAACGAATCAGGATGGATAAATTCAATTACAATCAGGAAACCGGATTAAGTGAGGCAACCGGAAATGTTGAATGGAGGGACACGTTGCAGAATCTTGGTATTCGATCTGATCAAATGAATTATTCTAAAAAGACCGGATATGTGCTTGCATATGGAGAAGGCCGGTCTATGTTCTTTACCGTTGTGGATGGAGATACTTTGTATATCAGCGCTGACACGTTGAATATGGAGACGGTGATCGATACAATGCATCTTGATAGTTTGGGACAGCCAGATTCTATCCGAATGATACGAGCCTTTCATGATGTACGGT
>JALYSC010000479.1 GCA_030855005.1 Bacteroidota bacterium
GGAATGGGGACTGACTTTTTGGATCATTTTTCTCTTTTGCGCCCTGATGGCTGTGCTTAAGACCTTTGGAAGAGAGAGTGAGAGTCGATACTTCTACTATTATACATTGTACCACCCGCTGGAATTGTTCGCCTCTAAAGTCATTTTCAACCTGGGATTGCTGGTATTTATGTTCGTCATGCTTTGGTTGTTCCTGTCTGTCATCGCCGGCGATCATTTTCAGCGTCCACTATGGTTTTTAGCCACTGGTTTGATGGCGTGCGTAGGCTTCTCGTTCCTGTTGACTTTTATCTCATCTATTGCTATCAAAACGCAGCAAAATGCCTCTCTTACATCTGTTTTGGCACTTCCTTTGATGATTCCCATTCTCATCAATATTCTCCGCCTGACAAGCTACGCATTGGGCGCCTCTCCTGATGAGAATCCCTGGAATGAAGTTATGCTCCTCAGTAGCATTATATCTATCGTCGCAGCTATGTCACTCTGGTTGTTTCCCTATCTTTGGCGCTCATAATGCGGAGTATAAACCAGCCTACTCATCATCGCCTGGCAGCCTGGAAATGGGTGACAATGATGATCCTTCTGTATGTGTTCATTGCCGGTTGGTATGTACCACTCAACCCCGGCATTATTGATGTCAATCCTGACAGAGCAACAGCTGGCGATTCCATTACTCTCCAAATTCAAGGCTACAATTCCAGTTATGCCACGGGCACCCAGAAACCCAGGGTTTGGTTGCGATTTGAAGGTGACACTATCCTCAGCGCTTATCAGGTTAATGTCCAAAATGACAGGCAGATTAATGCCAGCTTTTATATTCCGTCAGCATTTCCAATCATAAGGGACGCATATCCGCTTTCACTCATAGTAGACCATGATCTGGATGGAAGCAGCGTACTTCCCAACGCGATATTCATTTCTCCTAATCCTCATCCCAATGAGGCAGAAGTTGCTTTATGGTATCAGGATAAATTGACCGCGATGCATGAGAAATCAGGCATTCAATTTCCTTTCAGAAATATTTTGGCCGAAACCATTCGTAATACTTACTTCCATGTACCCATGTGGTTTGCGATGATCATCCTTTTTGGTGTTAGCGCATGGTATAGTCTTCGATACTACCGCAAAGGGAACATTCATGATGATCGATTAAGTGTAGCTTATATCAAAGTGGGATTGGTGTTTGGCATTATGGGTATGATCACGGGCATGCTTTGGGCTAAATTCACCTGGAATGCATATTGGAGCTGGGATGTAAAACAAAATATGTCAGCGATATCGCTACTTATTTATGCGGCTTTGATGGTCATGAGGTCATCAGTGGAAGATAATATGCAGAAAGCAAGGCTCACGGCGGGATACAATATGTTTGCCTTCGCATTATTGATTCCTCTATTATTCATCATACCCAGGATGGCTGACAGTCTTCATCCCGGTAATGGAGGTAACCCGGCCATGGGAGGAGAAGATCTTGATCACACCATGAGGATTGTATTTTATCCTGCTGTGATTGGATGGATCATGTTGGGGTTATGGATCAGTCAATTAGTATACAGGGTAGACAAACTAAACCAGGCGTCATGAAGGTGCATTTTACTTTATCTATTTTTGGGGCCAGCCCTATGAGAAAACTGGTGAGATACCTATTCATCCTGATAGTCCTATGTAATGTGCATGCAGTGCAGGCGCAGGATATATCACCAGACTATATGCGCAGCACAGGGAAGATTTATGTGGTGGCTGGGGTTACAATTGTGATCCTGCTAACCTTGTTTATTTACCTTGTGATGCTCGATCGGAAAATTTCAAGACTTGAAAAACGGCATAAAAATGAGTAGTACAAAAACGACGACAAAAACAACAACAAAACCACATGTACCCTTGAGCTTTTTCGAAAGCGTCAACCGGAATTTTGACATGGCTGCTGCACATACCAATATTCCACCGGGTTTACTTGAGCAAATTAAAGTGTGTAACGCTGTCTATGAAATGGCTTTCCCGGTTAAAATTGGTAATCAATACCAGGTAATCGAAGCCTTCCGTGTGCAGCATAGTCATCACAGGCTTCCTACCAAAGGAGGTATTCGCTTTAGTACGATGGTCAACCGTGATGAAGTGATGGCGCTGGCTGCACTCATGAGTTATAAATGTGCTCTGGTCGATGTGCCCTTTGGAGGTGCCAAGGGAGGTGTCAAGATTAGCCCTCGCGCGTACAACGAAGCTCAACTTGAGAAAATCACCCGTCGCTATACAACTGAGCTAATTCGGAAAAATTTTATTGGACCAGGGCTTGACGTTCCCGCTCCTGACTATGGCACCGGTAGCAGGGAAATGGCGTGGATACTGGATACTTACCAGACCTTTAACCATGGCGAAATAGATGCAGCAGCATGCGTAACCGGAAAACCAGAAAATCAAAATGGTATAAGGGGAAGAACAGAAGCCACAGGACGAGGCGTTTATTATGGTATCCGCCAGTTCCTATCTTATCCGGATGATTGTAAGGCTATTGGTTTGCAGCCAGGTATCGCTGGTAAAACCATGGTCATCCAGGGACTTGGAAACGTGGGCTCGTATTCAGGCACTATTTCTCAGGATGAAGGTGATGCCCTTGTCATCGGGATATCTGAAATCGAGGGTACGATCTACAGCGAGAAAGGTATCAATATTGAAAAGTTGTTGAAATTTAGAAAAGATAAAGGTTCTATTCTTGGATTTCCGGGTACTACTACACTCCCGGAGCGTAATGACTGGATTGCCATTCAATGTGACATCCTTGTAC
>JALYSC010000090.1 GCA_030855005.1 Bacteroidota bacterium
TCCCGGACTCACAGATGATCTGGAGAAAACGGCAGATCGATTGTTTAGTGAATTGGTGAGTAATTAAACGGTGGACGGTGGACAGTGAACGGTAAACGGTAAACGGTAAACGGTAAACAGTGAACGGTAAACGGTAAACGGTAAACGGTAAACGGTAAACGGTGAAAGGTAAACAGTGAACGGTAAACGGTGAACGGTGGGGCGGTATATTACCAGTCGAATTAGCAATCCAGGCATACTTCATAATTGAATTTTTGTATTTTACCGCACTTCGATTTATTCTCTATTCAAACAATAGAATTTAAATTATTTTTTACGCACATAATTCATAAACAAAACCAACCCAGTATGAAAAAATCATTGATTTTATTTTTTGCATTCACAATTTCCGTAGTTACAGGGCATAGTCAGCAATTATTGTCTGCTTCATATGGATTTTCGCATAAAAAAACAGCTTATATGTTACACTGATGGATGGTTCGACTATCACTGGTACATTAAAGGACATTGACAGAAAAAAAGGATTGATTAAGTTTGTCAATATTGAGGACGGAGAGGGAAAGAAAAATAAACTGAAAGCAGAAAAAATACAAACTATGTATTTGCCTCCTACAGCTTTTGATAATATGTCAAAGGCGATGGATGCGATACATGACACTCAAAAATGGACAGCTCAAAAAATCAACCAGGATCTGATAAGCAAGGGGTATGTTTATTTCGAAAATTCCAAAGTCAAAATCAAGAAGAAAGAGAGTCTCTTATTGATGCAATTATTGAATCCGGATTTCTGTGACAAAGTGAAAGTGTATCATGATCCATTCGCAAAAGAAACGACATCTTTAGGAGTTGGTCCTGTTACGGTAGCAGGTGGAAATGATAAATCATATTATATGTTACTGAATGGAAGTAAAGCCGCATTCCGTCTTTATAAGAAAAATTATAATGATGAATTTAAAGGTATGTGGTCCAAATGTCCATCGCTGATTAAGAAATACCCTAAAGTCACCTGGGGCGAATTTACTGATCACATTATTGCTTATAATAGTTGTGGCGCATAAATAAGCAGACTAACTAATTTATTCGTGAGCTCTGATTGAATAGATCAGGGCTCTTTTTTTGTCTTAATGATATACCACTTTGTGATATTGTAGCAACGGACACTAAATGCAAGATTTATCGTGCGAAATTATTATCAGCTTATTTATTCCAAATCAACATCCTGTATATGAAGATCCATAGTTTGTTAATAAAGATAACTTCGTTATTTATCACAACGCTTATCAGTCAAGCAGCAATTGGAATTGACAAAAGTATCTTGCCGAAAATATCATAAATCGTATTCTTAAATGGCTTTTTGTTCTAATCCTTTTATTTCAATTGCTGCATCTGTCTGATTAGAAGCCATATGTATTAAAGATTATTTTGGAAAGCATTGAGATACAATATGGCAATCTGATTTTATTTCAGAAAATAAATTGCACCCTGTCCTATTGGATTTAACCACATAGTTGCATCCGTTAATTAATGAGCATTAATGCATAAGGAAACCTCTCATAACTTTAAATTCCCTACTTCTGCCCCCATCCTCTAAAGGGGTGTATTCTTCCTTCTAGAGGTTAATAGAGGTTCCCATAAGTTATGAAAATAGAATAAAAATTGACCTTGCGGAATACCTCTTCAACAATACTATTTTGGCAGGCAAAAACAATACTTGTTATAAGAAGGTGTCAAAAGAAAATGGATAACAGTATAATTAAATTTTATGGATCGTTGATTTGCGATTTACTTCTTCCATCATCTCTTGCTTAAATTTAATTAATTGCTCAAGAATAGCTTCATCAGATGATCCAATTATTTGAGCGGCAAGTATTCCTGCATTTTTTGCACCATTGATAGCAACAGTTGCTACCGGAACACCACCAGGCATTTGTAGGATGGATAAGACAGAATCCCAACCTTCAGTAGGATTAGAAGAAGATTTAACAGGTACACCAATCACAGGTAAAGGGGTCATGCTTGCAATCATACCGGGAAGATGTGCAGCTCCTCCAGCACCAGCAATAATGACTTTGATACCACGCGTATGTGCGCTCTTAGCAAAGTCAAACATTTTATCAGGAGTGCGATGAGCTGATACAATATCCAGTTCAAAAGGAATGTGAAACTGAGCGAGTATCTCTGCTGCTGCATTCATAACAGGAAGATCAGAATCTGAACCCATGACAATACTCACCAGTGCTTTCATGCGATAACTTTGATATGATCTTTAATAAAATTAGCTGTCTTAATAGCACGGTTAACATTACGATTAGCTACTGTGACGTGACCCATCTTGCGAAACGGCTTGGTAATTTTTTTTCCATACAAATGTACATAGACAGATCCCATGCGTAATGCCTGTTCAACATTCAGATAGATTGGCGGACCTTCAAATCCTTCTTCTCCAAGAATATTGACCATCACGGCAGGAAAATGAAGATGCGGATCAATCAAAGGAAGATTACAGATAGCCAGCAAGTGTTGATGAAACTGACTTACATTACAACACTCTATTGTATGATGTCCACTGTTATGAGGTCGTGGAGCAACTTCATTTATTAGCCAATCTCCATTAACAGTGAGGAAAAGTTCTACGGCAAGTAGTCCGCACATTTCCAACGATTCGATTGCTGCTTGTGCTATTTGAGTTGCCTCCAATTCAAGGGCAGGACCTAATCCACTTGGACAATATAAATATTCAACAAGATTAGCTTCTTCATGAAATGACATGGCTACAGGAGGAAATGTTTTTATTTCTCCATTAAAATTTCGAGCAGCAATTACGGAAACTTCGGCTTCGATTTCTACAAGTGGTTCGACAAGCGAAAGGCCTTCGAGTAAAAGTGCCAGATCATTTTCGGATTTTATAATTGATACACCATGACCATCAT
Organism: Bacteroidota bacterium; assembly: GCA_030855005.1. Lineage (GTDB taxonomy): Bacteria > Bacteroidota > Bacteroidia > Chitinophagales > Saprospiraceae > Opimibacter. The sequence continues at coordinate 2,931 of JALYSC010000090.1, forward strand.
AACCACCGGATCTTAATTTTTGCACAAATGGATATTCGATCACACCACTTTCCAGCGTATCAAGAATTTCCTGTTTGCTATCAAAAAGCATCTGTGGTGCGGTAGGTAAGCCTTGCTCGATAAAGAATTCTTTTTGAAGTGCTTTATCGCGGATGATTTCCAGTGCAGCAGGGGAGGGGTGCACTATTTTTCCCTGGCGCTCTAATTCTTTAAGTGCTTCCAAGTTGACTTTCTCAATTTCGATTGTGATAATATCAACGCTTTGGCCAAAACTCAGTACATCATCGTAATTGGTATAATCACCCTGCACAAAACGATGGGCAATAGTAGCTGCTGGATCATCCAAATTTTTATCGAGGACAGCAATCTTCCACTGCCATTCGGAAGCAGCTTCGCATAACATCTTGCCAAGCTGGCCACCACCACAAATACCAATTATAATGTCTGGTCTTGTAAAAGGATTTAGAATGTGCATGGAGGATCAGATGAGTTGCAAAACTATATATTTTTAGCTGCCGCTCCAGTCTGTAGGTGTTAAAAAGCTATCTTTCAGGTCATGAAACGAGTGCTCTATAAGGAAGCGAGGCTGATCAACCGCGGCCAGATCATTGAAACAGATCTTCTTGTCGTCAATGACCGCATTGAACGGATCGATTCTTCCATCTCCGTTAAAGGCATTGTTGATGAAATAGCTGTGGATGAAGTATACCTGATGCCCGGTGTCATTGATGACCAGGTTCACTTCAGGGAGCCTGGGCTCACACATAAGGCGACCATATTTTCGGAATCCCGTGCAGGGGTCGCAGGAGGTGTCACCAGCTTTATGGAAATGCCCAATACCAAGCCCGCTGCTTTGACTCAGCAACTGCTGGAAGACAAATACAAGATTGCCTCTACCAATGCCTGGGCCAATTATTCGTTCTTCATGGGCGCCGGTAATGACAATCTGGATGAGGTGTTGAAAACTGATCCACAGAATGTATGTGGTGTCAAAGTTTTTATGGGGAGCAGCACCGGCAATATGCTGGTGGACAACCGCGAAACACTTGAGAGATTATTTTCGCAATGCCAGTCTTTAATTGCCACGCACTGCGAAGATGAAGCCACCATCATTGCCAATCTGGCAGAAGCACAATCTACTTATGGTGATCATATACCTCCTTCAGCACACCCTGCTATCAGAAGTCGTGAAGCTTGTTACCTGAGTTCGTCAATTGCTGTGGAGCTCGCTAAAAAGTATAATACACGTCTTCATATCCTTCATATCAGTACGCTTGAAGAAGTTGCCCTTTTTGAAAAAGGACCTATTGGAAATAAAAGGATCACATCGGAAGCATGTGTACATCATATGTATTTTTCTGAACAGGACTATATCACACTCGGCAATCAAATCAAATGTAATCCTGCAATCAAAACGCTGGCTGATCAAAAGGCAATCTTACAGGCAGTCCTGGATGACAGGATTGATATAATTGCTTCGGATCATGCACCTCATACCTGGGATGAAAAATCACAACCCTATAATCAGTCACCATCAGGCTTGCCTTTGATCCAGCATGAATTGCAGATGATGTTAACACATTGGAGGGACGGCCTGATCGGTTTAGAAAAAATCATTGAGAAAATGTGCCATGCTCCGGCGGATTGTTTTCGTGTTGTTGATAGGGGATACCTTGATGAAGGTTATTACGCAGACATCGTGATGCTCGACACAAAGAAAGAAACGTATGTTTCAAAAGAAAATATCCTCTATCAATGTGGCTGGTCACCTCTTGAGGGTATTCATCTGCCAGGAGTGATTGCAGGCACGTGGGTGAATGGAATTCTGTGTTTTGCTGCAGGCAGTGTAGTTGGGGTGCCGACAGGGAGAAGATTGAGTTTTAATGCATAGTATTGTATTGATAATATTGTTTGTCAAATACCACCCACATTACTATGTCCATTATCAATAAAGCTGAATAAGCAAGAGCTAATTTTTATATGACTTATCTTACTATTGTTATCAGGAATAGGTCATCCTTTTCATGAAAGTATCTAATTCTATAATACTATTATATTTAACAGTCAACCCAATGTATCATGAAATCTTTATTCATCGGTATTTTTACTATTATTGCCTTACATCTTCCAGGGCAGGGAGTGGGCATTAATTCTAATGGCTCAGCTCCATATGCCGGCGCAATTCTGGATATTAGTTCAGGCAATAAAGGAGTGCTTCTTCCTCGGACAATTACCTCCAGTATTGTAAATCCCATAGAAGGCATGGTGATTTATGACACAGTTTCACAAGTGTTCCAATATTATAATGGAATGCTGTGGCTTGCATTACTGCAGGAAGGTTCGTATAGTTTTTGGTGGGCTGATCAGGATGGCGACGGCTATGGGTATCCTTTCAATGTGATATATGCACCGGAAGCGCCTGAGTTTTATGTTGGCAATAATAATGATTGTGATGATACCAATGCGACGGTAAATCCAGGTGTCCCCGAACTTTGTGATGAAATAGATAACGATTGTGATGGTGCTGTAGATGAAGGAAATCCCGGGGGTGGTATTGCATGCGGGTCCAACGTGGGAAATTGTCAGCAAGGTACGCTGACCTGCATAAACGGCGAGCTTGTATGTATAGGAGGGGTGGGACCACAACCTGAAACATGCGATGGTTTAGACAATGATTGTGACGGTATTATAGATGAGGATGCTGGACAGATGTATTATATCGATTCGGATAGTGATGGTTTTGGGGATGAAAACGATTTTATATTATCATGTATACAACCTTCCGGGTACGTTAGTAATAATGATGATTGTGATGACACAAACGTTTCGATCTTTCCCGGTGCTCCAGAGGTTTGTGATGGTTTAGACAATGACTGCGATGGGCTTACTGGCGAGGGGGTTTGCTAAAAAATAAGGAAAGCCACCTTTGTTTTCCTCAGACAATTTCCTCCAATCTCCATTTTCGGTCAACTGATGGTCGTCCTTTTGCATCCAGTCTGATCGAAATACATTCGGTGTCCTTATCATGCTCAAGGAACAAATAATGTCCTTTCTGTGCCACTTCAGTGAGGAATTTGGTTTTCTCCTCTAAGGTCACCAGCGGACGAATATCATACCCCATGATATAAGGCAAGCCAACATGATGCGCTGATGGAATCAGGTCTGCAGCATATATTAAAAACTTTCCGCTAGGTAACCTGATTTCAGGTATGATCATCGATTCAGTGTGACCATAAGAAAGACGTATAGCCAGATGGTCATTCCACGTATAACCATACTCTTCAGGAAAATAATGAAGCACTCCAGCCTCATGTAACGGAACAAAATTTTCTTTCAAAAAAGAAGCCCGTTCGCGGGCATTAGGCGTGAAAGCCCAATCATAGTGACGTTGTGTAGTCCAGTATGTTGCATTTGGAAATGTAGGGACGAGATGTCCATCTGAATCTTTTTTTACAGCACCTCCGACATGATCAAAGTGAAAGTGCGTAATGATGACATCAGTAATATCAGTGTCCTGATACCCTGCATCAGAAAGAGAACTCATCAAAGTATTTTCACCATGCAAAAAATAATGACTGAAGAAACGTTCATCCTGCTTATCACCTAATCCGGTGTCAATCAAAATGCGCTGATCGCCGGTATCCACCAACAGGCAACGCATGGTCCAGCTACAAAGATTATGATCATCGGCAAGGATCATCTTCTCCCAAATGGTTTTGGGTACAACACCAAACATAGCACCACCGTCCAATTTGAAATGACCTGTATCAATAGAGATCAATTTCATTAGAAACCGATTTTGCGTTTTTCTGATTTATTACCAGACTTGATATGTGCTAACTGTAAAGCGGTGGCTGCGGCTTCTGAACCTTTGTTGCCATGTTTACCTCCGGAACGTTCTTTAGCCTGATCTTCTGTTTCAGTAGTAAGTACTCCGAAAATAACCGGCAAGCCTGAAGCAAGACCTAATTGCATAATGCCATTGGCCACTGCATTGGAGATGTACTCATCATGTCTTGTTTCACCATGGATGATGCAACCAAGACAAATAATACCATCTTTTTTATCTGCCTTCATAAGTTGACGTGCTCCCCATGGAAGTTCAAAAGAACCTGGTACTGAGAGTTCTTCGATATTTTCTGGTAGAACGCCTGCATCAAGTAACGTAGAGCGGGCACCCTCAGTCAGAGCGGTAGTGATGTGCGGGTTCCATTGAGAGACAACGATCCCAAACTTGAAGGGTTTGCCATCAGGCAGCGTGAAAGCCGGTGCAGCATCCCTGGAAGCCATAATTATTGAGCTTCAGCGCGAGCGATGTACTTGTCTATTGACAATGCCTCATTGCTGTTAGGATATTGAGACTTGATCTTGCGATAGATATCGAGTGCCTTATCTTTTTCGCCCTGCAATTCGTGGAGCAGCGCAAGTTTTTTAAGGTAATAAGGCGTCAGCAATTCATTGTCAGAAGACTCAGCTGCTTTCTTATACTGTTCCATTGCTTTATCCATCTGGTTGAGTTCAGAGTAGGTATCGCCTAATGCACCATGTTTCATTACGGGGCCGATAAGACCAGCAGGAGTAAAATCTTCAAGGTGAGATTTTGCTGCTTCGAAATTGCCAAGGTTGAGGTAAGCTACTCCGGCATAATATGAAGCCAGGTTACCCGCTTTAGTGCCTTTGTAGTCAGAGATTATATTGATGAAGCCAGGGTGTCCTCCTCCCGGATTGTCGAGTGCTACCTGGAATGAATCCTGTTCGAACTGGACCTGTGCCATCCACATTTGGGACATGGCTTTTTCTTCTTTCGGGCCTTTGATTAGATTGGTGTATACAAACCAACCACCGATTACAAGCACCAATGCAGCGATGACGCCTATAATGATTTTTTGATTTTCTTCAAAAAAGCCGGTTGCTTTTGTTTTCGCTTCTGCGAGATTAATCAGTGTATCTGTGTCTTTCCTGACCTGCTTGCGTTTGATCGCCATGGATATCTAGTTTTCTAAAAAAGTGGTGCAAAAGTAACAAATCAACGGGATAGAGGACATATGATAAAAAAATATCATTTTGGGATGATGGAGGGGTGGAGACGAAGTGAATGGAAGGAAGTGGATTTACCCTTCGAAAACGAAATAAAAAGGGGCTTTTGGAATAAAATGTGAATATACTACTGTATTAAATTAATCTATTATATGTATATAATTGATAATCAATTATTTAAATAGTAATTTTAGCTAAAAATACGTGTCAATTTTAGTCCCAAAAAGCACATAAATTGAAATTGAGAAATCTCCCCAAAATTCGGTTTTAGAGTAAATTGTGAATATACTACTGTATTAAAGCTTTCTGTAATGTGTAAAATATTAATACATACGGCATTAACCCCATATTACCACCACAAAAAACTTCCGAAAAACACCAGTTTTTGAGCCCTAATTAATCCTTGATAAAAGGATAATCCTCTTGAAGATAGTTATCGGTATAAAGCTCCTCAGCAGCAGGATAAGACCCAGCCTCAGCAAATGCCTCCGCCTCATCAATCTCCTGAAGTATAGCCTGATCAATACCATCCAATTCATCCTGAGTAAGAACACTATGACCCAAGAGGTATTCCTTTAGTTGCTCGATAGGGTCTTTCCCTTTATAGGAATCCAACTCCTCTGTAGTCCGGTATTTAGCCGGATCAGACACCGAGTGACCGCGATAACGATAAGTCTTGATTTCAAGCAGATAAGGCCCCTTGCCAGAACGAACGTGAGCCGCAGCCTCCGCCAACGCATAATGGGTCTTCATGACATCCATTCCATCAACCCACGAAGAAGGCATCTCGTAGGAAAGCCCCAATTTGTATAGATCAGTAACATTACTTGTACGGGCAACAGAAGTACCCATGGCGTAGTAATTATTTTCACAGATATAAATAACAGGCAACTTCCATGTCATTGCCATATTGAATGACTCATGCAGCGCACCCTGTCGGGCAGCCCCGTCTCCAAACATGGTAAGACATACATTCTCAGTACCCTTATACTGCTCTGCAAAGCCAATCCCGGTGCCAATAGGAATCTGAGCCCCAACGATACCATTACCACCGAAGTAAAAATGCTCTTTCGAAAAGAAGTGCATTGATCCTCCTTTGCCTTTGTTAATACCGATTTCCTTGCCGAAGAGCTCAGCCATACAGGCTTAACTTTCAACCCCACGACATAAAGCAATCCCATGCTGCCGATATGCAGTCACAATTGGATCAGTAGGCCTAAGCGCTGAAGTAATAGCAGCCGCAATGGCTTCCTGTCCAATATATACATGGAGAAATCCCCTGATCTTATTGATTGAGTACATCTTGAGCGCCCTTTCCTCAAATCGTCGGATTCGCATCATCACCTCATACC
>JALYSC010000480.1 GCA_030855005.1 Bacteroidota bacterium
ACGCGGACATGCACCCACAGGGTTATTGTAATTGAAAAGTTTGGGCTCAGGTTCGATGAAAGTCAATCCATCTAATTCAAAACGATTATTAAAATCTGTCTTTCCCTCTCCTTCAATTTCAATGATACAATCTCCTTCTGCTTCGTAGAAGGCTGTTTGTACGCTATCCGCTGCACGCTTTTGCAAATCAACATCCTGCACTACAGGAAATCGATCGACTACAAGCGAAAGCGCACCCTTTTCAAGATCAACTGCTTTCTGTTTTATTATTTTTTTCTGTTCAATCAGGAAGTCATCAATCTTTAGCGTCAGTCCATTCCATTGAATCCGGTTATATCCTTTTTGTAATAGCAACTGACATTCCTTTTCAATCGTCCTCTTTTCATCCCGGATCTGGAGGGGAGCAATGATCATGATACGTTTGCCATCCTCCTGGCTAAAGATGAAATTAACTACGTCAGTCACAGTGTGCTTTCTGACACGTTCACCAGATATAGGGCTGATAGTCTGACCAATCCTCGCAAAGAGTAATCGCAGATAATCATAGATTTCTGTCATGGAACCTACTGTGCTTCGGGCATTACCTCCGGAAACTCGTTGTTCAATGGCTATGGCAGGGCAGATGCCTCGGATATGATCAACATCCGGCTTTTTCATCCTGTTGAGGAATTGCCGGGCATAGGAACTGAGGCTTTCGACATACCTGCGCTGTCCTTCAGCATATAAGGTGTCCATAATAAGAGATGACTTCCCCGACCCCGAAAGACCTGTCACTACGATAAGTTGATTTTTAGGCAGCGTGACATTGACATTCTTAAGGTTGTTGCTCCTGGCACCGACGATCTCAATGGTCCTGATAGATTTGGTGGGTACTGCCACCTCTTTGGGAGCAGATATAGTCTTTCCCCGCATAAGTTTTCTGTTTGGCGCAGTTTTTGTAGGTTTCACTTAACAGGTTTTCCTTATGATTAGTTGCCTGGCAGCGAAGTCATAAGAGCCGGCGTTAAGTTCATGTTAAAGAATTCAATCTGCAGGCAAATATTTTGTGCAAAGAAAAGAATTCTCTTAGCTTAGCGGGGAATTTAACTATTCAACCAAATTTTTTGCGCCTATAGCACTACTCTACACTGTATTTAAGACAAGGATTTACTGATAAATCCGCCTATTTCTAACTGTCAAAACATGTGTAGTATGCAAGTGCAATCTCTCAATGACCAACAACTTATTGATTTCTACCTGGCCGGAGACGAATCCGCATTTTCCACACTTCTTCATCGCCACAAAGCCAAGATCTATTCATCGATCTATATGTTCACCAAAGACCGTGATCTGGCAGATGATCTTTTCCAGGATGTGTTTATTAAAATCATTGATACCCTGCGCAAGGGTAAATACAATCACGAAGGAAAATTTCTGCAGTGGGCGCTAAGGATCTCATACAACATGTGTGTGGATCAGTTCAGAAGATCCAAACGCCGCACTAAAGTATCTGCGACTGAGACGTTCGACATTTTCGATGTACTTGAAAGTGATGATCCCAACCGCGAAGTAAGCATGATGCGTGATCAGACTTACGACAGAGTGCGTACACTGGTGGATATGCTTCCTTTAGAACAACGTGAGGTCGTCATCCTGAGACATTATGCCGATATGTCTTTCAAAGAAATTGCATGCCTTACGGATGTCAGTATTAACACCGCACTTGGTCGTATGCGTTACGCCCTGATCAATATTCGTAAATTAATTGAGGAAAAAGAACTCGTGATCTGATCTTACCTGATCAGGATCAAGGGGCTAACCGGTCAATAGACCAATTAGCCCCTTTTTCATTTCTGGTATATCGTAATCGATCATGCATCCTGTCTGATCTTCCCTGCCAAAACTCAATCACATTGGGAATCAGCATATATCCACCCCAATGTTCAGGACAGGGTAGTGGATCTACATTTTCATATTGTTCTTCGATGGCCGTTGTGGATGCTTCCAAAATGGTGCGATCGGCGATGATCTCACTTTGAGGAGATGCCCATGCTCCAATCTGACTGCCACGTGGACGCGATTGAAAATAGGTTTGCGATTTTTCAAAAGAGAGTTTTTCTGCAATTCCCTCAATCCTCACCTGACGTTCTAATTCTTTCCAGAGTATCACCAATGCTGCGTTCGGATTTTGCTCCATCTCTTTCGCCTTGCGGCTTTGATAGTTTGTATAAAATTCAAAACCCGCACTAGTTGCTCCTTTTAATAAAACGATTCTTGCAGATGGCTTTCCTTCCGAACTGACGGTCGCAAGTGTCATTGCATTTGGCTCTGGAATTTCAAATCCTATTGCCTCGTCAAGCCACAAGTAAAATAACGCCATGGGATCAGGTGTAAGATCTGACATGTCAAGGGACCCCTTCACATAATTTTGACGATGGTCTGCTATTGACAAGTTTGATTTCTTTTCGTTTTCCAAAATGCTAGTAGTATGATGTATACGCAACAAAGATAAATCGAAAGCGGCCGATCTTTAAGTCCTATATTTACATTCATAATGGAGATTCGTATTGAGAAGCCGGTTCGTGCAAATCACTCTTTAAGTGTATTTGCTGGATTATTGCTTGCGATCTATACGGTTGTATTTATTACTCCGCCCGGTCTTACCCCGCATTCAGCACATGACCACCTTAGTCATCACGATGATACCTGCGAGACTGATCCCTGCCATATTGCCATTTTTCACCCGGGACATGCGGGTGCATGCAGTCATAAATATCACCTGACACAAGGG
>JALYSC010000091.1 GCA_030855005.1 Bacteroidota bacterium
ATTTAATTCGGGTTTATTAAGCAATGGATCTACCTGGCAATTGATTCCGGGAGCGACAGGCACCTTCCCTTATTACTGTATACCTCATGGGGCTCCAGGGGGTGTAGGAATGGCCGGAATTATAAATGTGACCTCATCCTGTTCAGGCAGCACTGCTAATGGAACAATGGTAGTTGCCTATACTAATACTTCAGGACAAGGATTCGTAGTATTAGATAATGGAACACCTATCACAGGTTCTCCATTTGCATCTGGTTCTAATGGAACACTTACCATACCACTTGCCATCACCGGAGATGGGACGGTTCATACTTTTACAGTTAGTGATGCAGCTAATAATTCATGCAGTGCAACACAAGTAGCTACTGTACCAATGTGTAATACATCATCATGTGTATTAAATCTCACGCAGGTATCTGTATCTGCATGTATGGGAAATACAGTCACACTTAATGTGGCTTTTACATCAAATCAGTCATTAGCTGCATTCAATGTTTATAAAGATGGACTCAAATTAAATCCTCTCTCTCTTACAACAGCTGCGAATGGAAGTGGGACCTACTCCACACTGATTGTAGGTAATGGAATCACCAGCAACATCATTGTACAATTTGTCGAGAACACTTCCTGTTCTGCATCGCAAAGTGTGGTCATACCGTCTTGCGCAGGACCTTGCCTTATCTCATCTTTTGTAGTTGGCCAAGGAGGATCAATTCATACGGTGGAGGTAAAAGATTTTGCGTTTGAACCAGCAACGATTGATGTGTTGATTGGTGACACAGTTCATTTTGTTTGGACCGGTGCCATTCCTCATACAACAACATCAGACCAATTTAGTGGGCTTAATTCATGGAACAGTGGACTATTAGGCCAGGGATCTACTTATGATCTGGTGATCGGTGAGACTGGTTCGTTTCCATATTATTGTCAACCTCACGGAGGACCGGGAGGTATTGGCATGTCCGGAGTCATTAATGTAATAGACACATGTGATCAGGAACATTGGTTGACCAATATGTCATTTAGTGTATCGGCAGGAAGTCCGCTTGGATACAATGTTTTTGTGGATGGAGTAAAAATTACTGATACACCAATACAATATGATGATCCTGTTGGATTGAATAGTGAGATCATTCAGTTGCCCGGAGATGGTGCATGGCACCTGGTAACTATCCAGGATTTGGAGACAGGTTTTTGTGCTTATACCACGCCTGTATTTACGAGTATTTGTGGTGCCGGATGTTCCGTCATTGACCTAACAGTCACCACCGGAACGAATATTATACACACTGTTGAGGTGAGAGATTTTAACTATTTCCCTGGTGAAATCGTAGTTGGGGCAGGGGAGATCATTCGTTTTGTGTGGACAGGAGAGATTCCGCATACTGTGACTTCGGATGCAGTAAGCGGACCCGAGGTTTGGAATAGTGGATTATTGGGCGAAGGCGCCACTTATGATTTGATCATCAACACACCAGGTGTACATCCCTATTTCTGTCTGCCACATGGGGGACCCGGAGGAATCGGCATGTCAGATGTGATTACTGTATTACCAGCTTGTGCGGATAACAATCAAAATGTCAAAATCAATTTTGACATTACTAACGGAAGTCTCCTGGGTTACAATCTATTTGTGGATGGGGTACCGTATGGAAGCAATCCACGACAATATGATGACCGTAAAGGAGCTAACCAGGTAAGCATTGCATATCCGGCGGATAACAACACGCATATTCTCACTATACAGGATCTGGATAATTCAATTTGTGCCGCGAGTGATTTTTTCACCATGGGCACTTGTAATGCTTCATGCGAATTAAACGATATCGATTATTTCCTTGGCAATGGCCGTAAGTATGATGTATTGGTTCGCGACTTTGATTATGATCCTTCCACTATCAATGTAGAAGTCGGTGACACTATCCATTTTGTATGGACAGGATCAATCCCACATACAGTTACTTCTGACGTGGCTGCCGGACCACAGGCCTTTAATTCGGGCTTGCTTGGCAATGGCGCTACATATGATCTTGTTGTAACAGCTCCAGGAGAACATCCCTACTATTGCATTCCTCATGGAGCGCCTGGTGGTATTGGGATGGCAGGAAATATCATTGCCATTGATGCATGTGATGATGGAAATGTATTTGTTGACTTCCGGTTTTTCAGTGAAGGGACAGGCACATCCTATAATGTAACTAATCAGGGAACAACTGTCCTCAATGATCAGCTTTATCAGATTGGAGGTATCCAACACTTTGCATTGCAATTACCCGCACAGGGTCAGTCTCACTTAATCCAGGTTTCGGATAACGGACCTGATGATTGTACGATTACTGTTTCGCTTGATTCGTTTGATTGCAGCGATCCTTGCTTCCTTGTCAGGTCAGATTTTGAGTATGATATTGACTTTGGTAATCTGGAGGTAACCTTTACCGATCACAGTAAAGGTAATATCATCGCCTGGTCTTGGAATTTTGGAGACGGAATTACCTCTACTTTAAAAAATCCAACACATAACTATTCCGAGGCAGTGCTTCGACAAGTATGTCTTACCGTAACGGATGTGAGTGGATGTACTGAAACATATTGTGACAAGATTTCACTGGGAGCTGATGTATGCCAGGCAGGATTTACGTATCAACAGAATGGGCTTGAGTTTGTTTTTTATAATATATCCGATGTTTCTAACTCTGCGGTCGGCGCTACCTGGACATTTGGAGATGGAAATTCATCCACTAAAATTGATTCAGTCATGCATACCTACGCTTTGGGAATCTATGAAATCTGTGTAACTGTAACTGCTACCGGCTGTGTGAATACTTATTGTGAGATACTTGATCTGAGAGATAGTTGTCTGGCTTTAAGGGCTGATTACATTTCTACTAATGTATCGGGTAACCCATTACACTATCAATTTACAGATCAAAGTGGAGGACCTATCGGATCCAGGTTATGGGGCTTTGGTGATGGTCAGATCAGTACATCAGATAATCCTGATCATAATTATGATCAGATTGGTGTATATACAGTTTGTCTTCTTGTGCTTGGCAATGCAGGCAATTGTACTGATTCTGATTGCCGGACACTATATGTAGGTACGACAAGTTCAGGACCTGTAGAAGTCCAGATGAAAAAAATAACTGTTGTGCCAAATCCAGTCAGCATCGCAATGCCTGAAGTCAATATAAGCGGATTTGATGTGAATGATACCGGACATGAAGCGCATGTCATCGTATTGGATATGAGTGGAAGAAAAATAATGGAACAAGAGGTGTTATTGCAGCAGAATCACGACATCAAATTGCCTTCTACTGCCGGAGTGTACTATTTACAAGTTGTAACGGCCAAAAACCGGTACGGGGCAATGATCGCAATTCAATAATGCGTGTTTAGCTAGCGTTAATACAATCATAAAAATGAAAGAGTCTAAAGATCAGATAACAAGCAGCCGATGGAATCATCGCGTCGTTGCATTATTTCTGTCCTGCGCTTGCGGTATAATGATCTTTATGTCTTCCTGCCAACATGACCCTGCTGGTGGTCCAATAGATCCAGGACCAATTGATACTACCGGTAATCCTATTGATACAAATGAGAATCCGATCGATACATCAGGTACTCCATGTGATCCACAGAAGGTTTATTTTACTAATGAAGTACTACCGATCCTTCGATCAAACTGTGCTAAAGCGGGATGCCATGATGCCATTACTCATGAAAAAGGCATCATCCTGGATAGCTATCAGAGTATCATTAATAGCGATGAAGACGATTTGATCATCCCTTTTGATTTAAATGGTTCTAAAATATTTAAATTCATAACAGAAAGCGATCCTGATAAACGAATGCCCCCGGCACCCAATCAGCGATTGACAGCAGATCAGATTAATAGTATTGCCACTTGGATTCTGCAGGGAGCAATGGACTTAAGTTGTGATCCAAATGCTGGACAGTGTGATACTACTAATGTGACATACAGTGGTTATGTGGCACAACTATTCACAACGAATTGTGTTGGATGTCATTCAGGAGGTGCGCCATCAGGAGGAATCTCTCTCAACACCCATGCAGGTGTGCAAACAGTAGCCCTCAGCGGCAGACTTTTTGGAGCGATTAATCACTCTTCCGGATTCCAACCGATGCCAAGAGGATCAGCCAAATTGCCACAGTGTACGATTGATAAAATAAACGCATGGATTCATGATGGCGCGCCAAATAACTAATATACTAATCCTGATCACGGTGCTGGGTATCTCTTCATGTTACTATGATGACGAAGAGACTCTATATCCTCCCAAAGAATGCCTTACGATAGGTATGAGTTATCAAACGAATATTGCTCCCATACTGCAGCGCAATTGCTACGTGTGCCATAGTGCTGCAGCAAATACAGCTAATATAACACTGGAAGGACATGCCTCGCTATTACAATATGTCAGCAATGGGCAATTACTTGGTGCGATCAATCATGCCTCAGGTTTTTCACCCATGCCTCAGAATGCACCCAAGCTTATCGCCTGCGATATTGCTAAAATAGAACAATGGGTAAAAGATGGAGCACCTGAAAATTAATAAAATATTAAGTATCTAAAGACAGATTTTCTCGTCATCATAGTTCATCACAGAAATAAGTATGAAAAAGTTAATCATTCCTATCCTCGTTTTATTTGTCTTCGGCGCAGGCATCGGTTATTATATGTACAATAAACCTGTAGCTAGTCTGGAAAGCAAAAAGGCAGATGTAATTGTCTCTGCAGATCAGATCCTGGCCGATTACGAATCAGATGAGAAATCAGCCAATGACAAATATCTCGGTAAGGTCGTACAGGTAAATGGAAAAGTAGCCACCGTAACTTCCGAAGAAGGAAAACATAAAATTCAACTTGAGACTTCTAACCCGATTGCACTGGTGATATGTGAAGTTGAAGATGGCAAGGATCCCGGACAACTGAAAGCAGGCGATATGGCATCCATTAAAGGAATGTGCACCGGCTATCTCAGCGATGTCATTCTTGTTCAATCCACTGTTGTACATAATTAATCTATGCACAGCAGCTACTACTCTATTGATAACCTATTAAAAATAAAAATAATGAAGTATTTAATTGTATTGATCGTCATGTTGTGTACTGTGCAACTTGTCTCTTCCCAAAAGTATTTTTCCAAAACAGGGAAAATTGCTTTTCACTCGGATGCCCCGATGGAAAAAATTGAAGCCACCAATACAACTGCCAGCACAGTGCTCGATGCAAGTACAGGCAATTACGAATGGGCTGTTCTAATCCAGGGTTTTAAATTTGATAAATCGCTGATGCAGGAACACTTCAATGAGAATTACATGGAAAGTGGCACTTATCCGAAAGCCAAATTCAAAGGCAAGGTGGATAATATCTCTTCTGTCAACTTTAAGAAGGACGGTGACTACCCTGTCAATGTGAGTGGCCAAATGGAAATTCACGGAGTCACAAAACCTGTCAGCTCCACAGGAGTTATAACCGTCAAGGGCGGTAGTATTTCGGCAAAAAGTGATATGACTATTCTGATTGCCGATTACGGAATTGTCATTCCTAAGCTGGTAGCGGATAATATCGCAAAGACTGTGGACATTAAGGTGCAGGCAGATTACCAAATGATGCCTGCCAACTAAGGCAAGTATTTCATTTCAATAGATTGAAACCTCTATGATTCATGATCATGATTGTAGAGGTTTTTTATTTGTAATTTCAAGCCCATAAAACGTGGAATCATGAAAAATTGGAGGTCGATATTCGTTACACTTTTCACTCTAATAGCCTGCACGCTTTCCGCGCAGGAAGATGAAGATCTGCTTTCATTATTAGGTGAAGACGAAACGACAACCTACACTACCGCCAGTTTTAAAGCTAACCGCGTAGTCAATCTCCACTCTCTCGAGAATACGGCAGCGGGAGAGCTTGATGTAAAAATTTCACACAGATTTGGGTTTTTAAATGGGAGTTTCTATGAGTTGTTTGGTCTGGATCAGGCTACTATCCGTATTGGAGGTGACTATGGTATTACTGACAGATTGATGGTGGGGATTGGCCGTAGCAGTTTTGAGAAAACCTATGATGCTTTTGTCAAATTCAAACTATTACGTCAGTCGACCGGCAAGCGGAATACACCCCTTACAGTTTGTCTGTTGGCTACCACCGCGATTAAGACGATTAAATTTGCCGACCCTACGCGTGATAATTATTTCAGCAGCAAACTTTATTATGTGGGCCAATTAATTATTGGTCGTAAATTTTCAGATGCATTTAGCTTGCAGCTATCTCCCACGATTGTACATCGCAATCTTGTTCCATCATCAACAGAAGAGAACGATATATTTGCTCTTGGTGCAGCAGCAAGAATCAAACTAGGCAAACGCACATCACTAAATGGTGAATATATTTATGTACTTCCTGACCAATTAGCACCGGGTTACAGAAACTCTTTGAGTGTCGGATTTGATATTGAGACAGGAGGACACGTTTTTCAATTACATTTTACCAATAGTACTTCGATGATCGAAAAGGGATTCATTGGAGAGACAGTAGGCAACTGGGCTGATGGGGATATCCATTTTGGATTTAATATCTCCCGCGTCTTTAATATTAAATAACCATGATTTCACTTGCCGAAGGTTACCGTGGTGCTGTGATCTCAATGCTGCTGCGGATGATGGCAGCCGATGGCCACCAGGACCGGAAGGAATTTCTGTATATTTTAAAGGTGGCTGGTGAAATGGGGATGACACAGGAGGATATTGCTGTGCTGACTCCGGAATCACTAGAACTGAAAGAGAAAATGCCGGAGAATGAAAAGGATCGTATGACCATCCTTTACTTCCTAATCTTAATGATGGAAATGGATGGCATAGTCAACCCAGAGGAAGAAATATTGATCCGGGAGTTTGGATATCACCTTGGGTTTCGCATCGAACTTGTTGCTGACCTGATCCGGGTGATCAAGACCTATTCACCTGTTGGCGCTCCGACAGAAGAAGTTTTGAATACTATCCGGCCGTATCTTAATTAATATCCACGCCTTAATCATCCAAGGTTGCGCAGGGTAATAGTACTTTAGCAGAAAATTACCTTATGACGCTAAAGCAACTTATCAAACTCGAGAACAAGTCAAAAGAAGTCTGGGTCATTACGCCCACACTCCACTACGATATTGAAAACAAAGAATTTTCTGAAATCGTCAGTGTCAATCTGGGAGAAAAAACGAAATACAAATACATCGTTCCTGCCACACCCCAGATCGAAAAAAATCTGAAGCTTTATCAAAAGATGTATAATGTAACAGATCAGGATCTTAATAATAATTTTCTGATTCTTCCTTCTTCAGAATTTACACCTTTCATTACTGAGGTCGCGATATACGACGCCTCTACCTCATGCCTTGCATGTGCTGCTCCTGCTACGGATGACAGTAATGAAGTCATCACCTACAGTGCCGAAACAGCAAAGATGATGGCCAGGAGTTTTAAGGAGTTATGGAAAAAGTATAAGCGAGTGAATCTCTAATACTACATGACAACATCAGGCGGAAAGAAAAAACTAACTTCTGTAAAAGCCGGAACTGTAAAGTCAACAAAGTCCAAATCAATCTCTAAAGCACCATCAAATAATGTGCTGCTTACCTGGGGACCAATGGCTTTGCTTGGCATCACCGTCCTTCTTGTGCTAATCCTGCGACTAAGGTTGCTTCAGATTCCAATGGAACGTGATGAGGCGGGGTTTGCTTATATCGGCCATTGGCTGCTGAGAGGAAAGAGTTTATATATCGATATGGTGGACAATAAACTACCAGGTCTTTATTCACTCTATGCATTATTCACGACACTATTTGGGTATCAATCAATTGGTGTTCACCTGGGATTGTTATTAGCCAATGTAGTATCATCAGTCTGCCTTTATTACCTGATACGAGACCTATATACTAAAAATATAGCCATTTTCGCAAGCACATTCTTTGCGTTGCTTATGATCAGCGCCAATGTCTCGGGATTCGCTGCACATGCGACACAATTATTAATGCCCTTTGTAATGGGTGGCTGGCTGTTGTTTTTTAAAGGACTCAGAACAGAGAAAAAATATTTGTTTTTGCTCAGCGGTCTCCTCCTTGGGAGTGCATTTATGATCAAACAACAAAGTGTTGTCTTTAGTATACTCGCCGCGATACTATGGTGGCCTGCACGATTGGCATGGAATAAATCCACGGATAAAAAACTCCCCATACTTGAATATGTATTGTTAGGAATTGGTGGCTTTATTCCTGTCGTGGTCACGCTGATTTATTTTTCGATGACTAACCGACTGGATCAATTGGTCTTCTGGACATATTCACAACCAGCCAGTATGGCAGCCACATTTAATTTGACACGTTGGCAGTTATTCGCAAGTTCATTTCCCAAAATTTTAAAAGATTTCCAGTTGCTTTGGTTATTGGCCGGAGCTGGAATTATTATTTCTTTTTTATCCGGACAAAAAAAAATAGCTGCGTGGTTTGGTGTACTGATGTTTATTCTCGGGCTGGGTAGTGTAGTAATTGGAGCAGCCTTTTATAATCATTATTTTGTTTTAGCTCTTCCTGGTGTTGCTTTATTAGCAGCCGTTACACTCAATTACGTGCAGGAGAAAGCAGGCAACAGCGGAGCTATCATCAGTTTGATAGGAGCAGGCGTACTAGTATTGTGGCCTGTTATAAAACAGACCGACTATTATTTGCAACCTAACTATATCACGATCCATCAGAAGATTTATAACCAGATGTTTCCTGAAATCGAAAAGATCGGAGAAGAATTATCAAGAAGAGTAAAGGAAGGTGACCACATTGGAGTAATGGGATCAGAACCGGGAGTGTTAGTATCTGCCGACCGTTTCGGATGTTCCAAGCATATTTTCATGTATCCAATGTTATCGGATCCAGAGAAATCACCACCACTGCAAAAGGAATTCGAAGTAGAGATAAAAAATTGTATGCCAGAATATATCATTTGGAATACGGTATCCGGATCATGGACTGGTGGATACGAAGGATTGCAAATGTTTAGAGATCTCATGATCTGGATCCAGGAGAACTATACCACAACAGGTATCGCTGAATTCAGAGCGAATGCACCAGGCGTGATCGTGTGGGATGCAGATGTACAATCTTTACAGTCGCAATCGGACCAAAAGGTATATGTGTTTCAACGTAAAGGATAGAGACCTCATTATTTTCTATCTTTCCCGTTATGAAACTATTTGACGCAAACATATACGC
>JALYSC010000481.1 GCA_030855005.1 Bacteroidota bacterium
AACGAAGGATCACTCTTTAAGTTTTTTCTCGAGGTCTGCTATTGTCCATGCATCTGTAAGCTGGTATGGCCCAACAGATGTACGTTGTAAAGCGGAGAGGTGAGCACCACATCCAAGCCTGGCTCCAATATCATGAGCCAATGAGCGAACATAAAATCCTTTTCCTGAATGAACAGAAAGTGTGATTTTATTTTCACTGTATTGCAAAAGTTTAATCTCATGAACCATTACTGTTCTGGGTTCTGGTGTCACCTCTTTTCCTGCTCTTGCTAATTCATACAATGGAACACCATTTTTCTTGATGGCTGAAAATGCAGGTGGTGTTTGTTGTAATTCACCGGTAAAAGATTGAAGTATTACTAGAAGTTCCTCAGTGCTTAATGCTGGAACATCTTTAACTTCTGACGTCGTGCCTTCTGCATCATATGTGTTGGTCTCAATGCCAAGTGTGATCTCAGCGATATAGACTTTGTCTTTACCAATAAGTTCTTCAAGTTTTTTGGTAAAAGTACCTGTGCAAATAACTAACAGTCCAGTAGCCATTGGATCGAGTGTGCCTGAGTGACCAACCTTAAATTTCTTTAGATCGTATTTGCGTCTGACCAGGTTTTTTATCTTATTGACAGCATCAAATGAAGTCCAGCCCTTCGGTTTATCAAGCAATAATAAACTGCCTGATACTAATATATCTGTTGAAGTGGAAGAATTAAAAGGTTGCATGGATTGATCAGTTAGGCCAGATCCATAATTTGACGATGATGGCAGCGATTCCAATGAACATACAATAGAATCCGAAATACCTGAGTTTCGCTTTTTGTACAATCTTAATCATCCAGCCACAGGCAAGGATCCCTACAAAAAACGAAACAAGAAATCCTACAAACAAAGGCATCGTATGCACTTGGGTAGATGTCATCGTACCATCCATGATGTCTTTAGCGATCTTACCAAAGATGAGTGGAATAACTATCAGGAATGAAAAATGTGCTGCTTCCTTACGATCGATACCTAATCCAACAGAAGTTGCAATTGTAGAACCGCTTCGTGAAATACCCGGAAGTATAGCAATAGCCTGTGCCACACCAATAGCAAGTGCTTTAATTGGTGTAATTGGCTTTTTAGCAGAAGGCAGATAATCTGAAATGGTCAGTATAACACCATTAATAAAAAGGAACATGCCGACCAGGACGATCTTTTTATCAAAGAGTGCGGTCATTTGCGATTCGAATCCCAAACCTACTATGACGGCAGGTATCATCGAAATCAGTGTCAGCAGGATAAATTTTTTGGAAGCGGGTGTATTGATGTTTTTCAAAATTTCCCAAATGGACTTTCTGAATACCCAAACTATGGCGAGTGCAGTTCCAAAATGAAGGATTACCGTCATGAAGAAACTTTCAGAAGCAGAATGAGTATCACCCAGAAGCCATTTTGCGAGTTCGAGGTGACCATCGCTGCTCACCGGCAAAAACTCAGTGAGCCCCTGGACGATACCAAGGATAATGGCTTCTAAATATTCATTCATGAGGAAAAAAGGCTTATTTCCTGAAGATGGCGTAAACCTCCATGGCAAGACCGGCAAGGATTACGATCGGAGCCAGGACGGTACGGCGGGCGCTGTAGATGACACTTTCATCCCAGACGTTAGGATCTTTCATATCACCACCGAGCATCAGGATAAGTCCCAAGGCGATTAGTCCACAGCCAATACCAATATAGAGGTAATTCTCTCTTGAGAACAAAAGTGGGAAGTACTGTTGGTTTTTCACTACAACTCTTCGGGAAGAAGGAGAAGTGCCGGTGCGGGCTACTACAACTTTCTTTTTAGCGGATTTAGGATCCTTGCTCATAGACTTATATATAACAAGGGCTAAAGATATATCAATCTCCGGGAATGGGTCGGGGAGGGAGGGTTTATTAAGGATAAATAAGGTGAATGGATGAAGGGAGCAAAGTTGTAGCGCAGAGGAGATCCCGCCATTTCTGTATTGAAAAGCAACGTTAGTTGAGCAAATCTGCGCCAATCATATTTTAAATTGTTCTGCGTCATCTATGTAAGCCGCTCTCTTTGGGCAACCTGAGTCAAGCCTCATTAACAGCTTTAAAACGACAACTCCTTAATTGGGGGCTTCCAATTGCCCCCAACCATCAAAATAATCTAATTTTGCCGTCGTTGTTGGACATACTAATACACTGATCGCTTGTCAATCCAGGTATCTCACCTCACAAAACTCTTTGGTAATCAGAAAGCTGTTGATGATGTCTCCTTCCAAGTCGGAAAGGGAGAAATCCTCGGCTTCCTGGGCCCAAATGGTGCCGGTAAGACTACCACCATGCGGATGATCACCGGTTATCTATCCTCCGATGATGGAGAAATCCTCATAAATGGTATTCCCGTCACTGAAGAAAACACCAGGATCCGTGGCATGATCGGCTATCTCCCCGAGCATAATCCACTTTATGGCGACATGTACGTCCGCGAATATCTCAGATACGTCGCACGCATCTATCAGGTGGATCAACCCTTGAAGAGAATTAATGAAGTCATAGGTCTAACAGGACTTACCAAAGAAAGTCATAAACCTATTCATCAACTGTCCAAAGGATATCGTCAACGTGTTGGCCTGGCACAATCTATTATACATGATCCCGATGTCCTGATCCTCGATGAAGCTACCTCCGGGCTGGATCCAAATCAATTAATTGAAATACGACAATTAATACGTGACCTGGGAAAAGACAAAACCATTCTTTTGTCTACGCATATC
>JALYSC010000482.1 GCA_030855005.1 Bacteroidota bacterium
TGTGATCTTCGATTCCATTTACGATGAATGGGTAGCATTTTTTATTTTTAATTATTCCCATGATGTATGCAAAGATTTTTTCACGGTGGGGTTTGAGGAGGACTTTTTGTCTATATTTTGTACTGAAGACGATTTGGTAAATGATTTGAGTATACGTTCCCATGAAGTGATGTTTTACAGGAAGTATATGTATTGAGCGGGTGAAAACGTTACTTTTTTTTGGTTAAAGTTTTTGGGGGTGTGGTTTTTTTTTGATCTCTGCATGGTTTTATCGATAGAGCCATTGACGATGAATGCTCACCACATAGTTCAACCCCTTCAGGGTTGACGAGGGGCAGGAAGGGCTTTCTGCATCCACGGGTTGCACCCGTGGCAACGGAAATGTGAGTCCTTCAGACTCGAATTCCTGATTGATTTTTTCCCTTCGGGAAAAAATCAGAATGATTTCCGAAGGAAAAATGCACAATGATTTCCGAAGGAAAAAAAGCACAATGATTTCCGAAGGAAAAAAGGCACAATGATTTCCGAAGGGAAAAATGAACTATGGCTTTTCCGAAGGAAACACTGATCCTTAAGGGATCAAACAGAAATCCTGAAGGGATCTGACGATATTAATTTTTGGTGGAACCCAAAATTATAAAAAATGGGTCTGAGATCTCACCTCAAACCCGAGTAAACCAATCTCATGAAATGAGAGTACAAAAAAGACATCTTGTCTACCTCCTCAACAAGGCTTATCGTAGAGGTATGTATTTCCTTTGATGATATCATCCCCTTCATCTTCAGTCACTGTGAGTCGGGACATCCTGAGTTCTGAAGCAGGTGGCACATCATCTAATTGTATTTTTCTGCGGGCGAAAGCAGGCACCTTTGTCATCTCTGCAATCCACTCCGAATTTTGGATACGGCTAGGATTGATATTTATTGAAGGTGCTTCTTCACGCTGACGGGACACTTCCTTTTCTTTTAAAGTGCGACGAATCTCTTCTCTCTTTTCTAGGTCATCAGGCTTGACGTATGGATCGTTGTAGTTGTGTCGAGAAGTTCTTTCAACAGTTTCTTTAGGCATGATGATCGGTTCAAAATCTATTGAACGATCATTTGTGATCTCAAAATCATTGTCGTCGTTTTCCTTTGTACTGATACCCATCATATCCTCATCGATACCGACAAGGATTTTCTGAGTTTCATTTCTATCGTTTTTAGAGATGTTGTGCTCGAAACCTGTGGCAATGATGGTGACGGAAATTTTCTCACCAAGAGATTCATCTATGCAATTACCCCATATCAGGTCTGTTCCATAACCTGCTTCAGCCTGTACATACTCTGTAATCTCAAATATTTCATCCATCGTCACTTCCATTCGACCTGAAGTGATGTTTAAGAGAATATGTTGTGCACCTCGGATATCATTGTCTTCCAGTAATGGAGAATTCAAAGCCGACTGTACTGCACGACGCGCTCGGTTCTCGCCTTCGAAAGTAGCTGTGCCCATGATCGCTACACCGCTATCCCTCATCACCGTGTTGACATCTTCAAAATCCACATTTACATAACCCGGCATTGTGATAATCTCAGCGATACCGCGAGCTGCAGTAGTAAGGATATTATCAGCCCTACTAAATGCTTCAGATAATTTAAGATCACCATGGATTTCTCTGAGTTTGTCATTCGAGATGACGATGAGGGCATCCACATTATTTTTCATTTCTTCTAATCCTTCCAGCGCCTGACGTTTTCTCCGGCTTCCTTCGAATGTAAATGGAAGTGTGACAATCCCTACTGTAAGAATATCTGCTTCACGTGCAGCTTTGGCGATGATAGGCGCTGCACCTGTACCGGTACCTCCACCCATGCCAGCTGTAACGAATAGCATTTTAGTATTATTCAATACAAAATCACGGATATCATCGATTGATTCTATACAGGCTTGTTTGCCCATCTGTGGACGTGATCCTGCACCGCGACCTCCCGTAAGTTCAGGACCGAGACGAATTTTCACCGGCACGGGACTTGTTTCCATTGCCTGGTTATCTGTATTGCAGATTGCAAAATCAACTCCGGTAATGCCCTGCTTAAACATGTATGATACTGCATTGCTTCCACCGCCGCCTACTCCGAGGACTTTGATGATGCTCTTTTCTTCTTTTGGTATGTCGAATAACATGATGGCTGAATTTTTAAATTGATTGTATTATAATTTGATCCTGATATGTGTCTATAGAAAATCCTGGTCCGGTGTAGTCTCAAAAAATTCCCTTGTCTTATGAACTATCTTGTCATACCAGCGTGGACCATTGCGATCCTCGCCAACTTCCTGTTTGATTTCTTCAGTTTCGATCTTTGACTCCAGTGGCGTGATCGGTTTGACATCGGTCGCTTTTGTATTGACCATTTTATCTGTCTCATCAATTACATCAGGAGTAGCCAATCCATGGATGATCAATCCAATTGCTGTTGCATAAATAGGACTGGAGACATCATCCCGCTGACGGGAAGCAATGTGCTCGATCGGAAGACCTACCCGTGCACTCATACCAGTCCGGTACTCCGCCAGTAAATCTACTTTGCTTAATAATGCACCTCCGCCGGGCAGGACGATACCACCTATAAGCTTACGCTCATATCCGGATTTTTTAATCTCAACTCTTACTAGTTCAAGGATCTCTTCCATACGCGCCTGAATAATCATTGCAAGATTTTTTTCTGTTTTTTTTTTATTTTCTCGTTCTTTAAAAATTTGTATTGTAATGATTCTAG
>JALYSC010000092.1 GCA_030855005.1 Bacteroidota bacterium
GGGAAGCTGACCTGAGCACAGATAAATATCTTCACCCAGATCGAATGAGGGTTCATATATGACGGTTACATTGATATCGGCGGAATTAGGTCCGCATACATTTGTAATGGTTAATGAATACAATCCCGGATCGCTGATCGAATAGAAATTTAAATCAGATCCATCCTGCCAAAGAAATGTGCCGAGGTCTGAATCAAATTCAAGGTCAATAAAATCTCCTTCACACAAATCCTGCTCATCAGGTCCCAGGCTAAACTCAGGAACTCCGAGGGCTTCAATTTCAATCATGTCTGTGACTTCTCCACAATCATTACTTATAGTAAGAGAGTAAATGCCGCCATCCGTAATTGTAAATGAATTAGATGAGGAATTATTCTGCCAGTTAAAATCACCAAGTCCAGGATCAAAATCAAATAGAATGACATCGCCCTCACAGAGATGCGTGTCGGCACCGAGAGTAAATGGTTCCGGTAGAGGCAGAACAGTTACCAATACCTCATCTGTTGAGATAGAGCATCCATCATCTAAGGAGACAGAATATAGTCCCGGCGTAGAAATGGAGTAGTCGGTATCATTAGAACCATCCTGCCAGGTGTAGTCACCAAGAGATGGATCAAGTTCGATATCGTATGAACCACCTTCACAGAAGATCGCGGTAGGTGGTCCGATTTCAACTGGAGATTCTCCGGTGATAATGACTTCTATGGAATCAATACCGATCGAACATCCATTGGTGACGGTCAATGAATATGTTCCTGACTCAGTGACTACAAGTGTTTCATCAATTGTGCCCCCTTCCCAGTGGTAGTTTACATCTTCAATGATATCAGGATCGATTTCATATGAGTAACAGGCAGTCACTTCATCTCCAAGTTCAAGATCTATCTGCCCCGGAGGCCCGCCTTTTTCTACGAACACATCATCCACATAATAATACGAAGATGGCGGGCCCTGACACAAAGGATCTAACACAGTTTCGAGATCGTCGTTAAAATTTCCGATGGTGATCCATTGTTCGCCACCTGTTGGGATATAACAATAGGTCAGTAAAACCCAATCTTGAGTTTCATTGATGAGCTGAGGAAACAAAATCTGAGGAGTGACAGGAATCGGCGTGATGCCTCCCCAATTAGGTGGTGTTGCGGAAAAATAAATACCCAGATTTGTGATGCCACAATAATTATCTGCCAGACTTACATACAAGGTTACCAGGTAGCTGAAATTAGGGTCCATGGGTTCTGTCAGGGGTGACTGCAGATATTCGCGATACTCAAACTGATTGTACCTGGCAAATAATCCAGCATAGGCTGCACCAGAGTGAGCAGCCTGATTGCCGAAAAAATTGATCGGCACACCCACGAAAGCAGGATTTGCACATTCATGGAAATAGTCTGCGGTACCGGCAGACCCGCTTTGCCATGGTGTACTTGGGAGCGGACCCCCCTGACCGAAACCGGTTGGACATGAAGTGTAAAATTCAAAATCCGGATTGGGTATAATATTCTGTGCTGGCAACGTGGTGGCGAAGCCTAGTAGTACCAGAAAGAAGAATTCCCGAATTCCTTGGGTGATTGCGGGGCACATGAATAAGAGGATTTAATAATAAAAGCGCTGAGGGATATGAAAGGTAGCAAATTAAACGATGCCTGCTGACAACCATCAACCGATAGCTCAGGATATGTGTCAAGAGATGAAAATCATCTGTTCCGCTGCCGCATTAATTTGTGTTTGTTAGAGAATATATTTTGGAAATAGGTACAAGAAAGGCTATGCCCGCAGAACCATTCTACAATTTCGAAATTTCGAAGATCAAAACAAGGAAAGTGTCGCCTTAACGAATCATCTTACCATTTCTGTAGTCGGTTAAAGAATTGCGTAAAAGTTATGGACTATAGAAAAGAATTACTAAGTTAACCACCGTTCCAATAATTTTTTGGTGGCAATAATTCCTTCATCTTCGCTCAGGCGACTGCCTTCGTATTCTACACCGATGTGGCCGCGATAATCAGATGCTTTTACAAGATCAATCATTCGCTTGTAATCAATTTTGGTTTCATTTCCTTCTGCATCAAAATCATAACTTTTCGCACTCACCCCTTTTGCAAAAGGAAGCATCTCTTCGATTCCTTTATAACGGTCGTATTCTTCGAGGCATGGTTTTGTCCACTGTGCGCCATCAACGCGACGAATACAGAAATTTCCAAAATCAGGAAGCGTGCCGCAGTTGTCCATATCAATTTCGCGCATGACGCCAGCCAGCCATTGACCATCAGAAGAAAAGCCACCGTGATTTTCCACGATCACATTGATACCGAATGGTTTCGCATAAGTTGCAAGACTACCCAGGCTTTGCACAGCAGCAGTGTGCATACCGGTACGATCGGGAGTTTCACTAAAGGCATTCACGCGAATGGAATGGCAGCCTAAAGTTTTCGCAGCTTCAATCCATTTATGATGATTTTCCACTGCTTTCAGACGCGCAGCCTCATTTACTTCTGCAAGACCACCCTCGCCATCAACCATGATGAGTAATTGTTTTACGCCAAGGTCCCCACTGCGTCTGTTGAGCTCTGCGAGATAAGCCGAATCTCTTGCTTTTTCTTTAAAAAAAGCATTGACATATTCAACTGCATATATACCAAAGGTGGTTGCCTTTTTAGGAAAATCCAGGTTATCCAATTGACCGCCCTGAAGTGCCTTGTGAAGACTCCATTCAGCAAGGGAAATGCGAAAGCGGGGACCATTTTTTTGATTTGGATCATCCATGTTTTTCGTTATACAGCAAGGAAGAAAGGTAAGTGCTGCTGCACCCAGGGCAGTATTTCTGATAAAAGCGCGTCTATCCCAATGTATCATATGGTAGCAAGAATGTAAGGTTGATTGTAATCTCCAATGTAATAAACTTCATTCATTGCTTATTGTTACAAGGCCATTGAGGAGTTCTTCTAGGATTCTTTTCATCAGAAGATTTAAGATTTCTTTAAGAGTACAAATTAAAAATCAAATAACTATATCAGGTATGTTGTGTTCGAATCTCTTCGGGTTGGCCTAATAATTGAAACCTCCTTCAGACTGGCCCAGATTACTTATCCAATGTTTCAGATCTCTTCGCAGGATCGTTTGTAATTTTAGGAGCCCAATCAACCAATATGTTTCAAGATAAAACATTGAGCTTAGTGTTGACCCTTATCGTTGGGTCAATGTTCTTTTTATCCTGTAAAGACAAAAAAGAAGATGCCAGATTACCTGCAGCACCTGCTGCCGCTGCTCCGTTAATTGTAGAAGCCATAATCGCCAGCCCCACCTCCCTTAGCGCCAACATTGAGATTCCGGGATCCATACTCGCAAATGAGTCTACTGAGATTCATCCGGAGATTGCAGGACGTATAGTATCATTAAATGTCAATGAAGGCAAAAATGTAAACCGTGGCGCATTACTGGTCAAGCTTTTTGACGGAGACCTGCAGGCACAAATTCGTAAACTCAAAGTACAGCTTCAGATTGCCGAGCAGACAGAACAACGTCAGTCTCAATTATTAAAAATCCAGGGAATCAGTCAGCAGGATTATGATCTGAGTCTTCTGCAAGTCAACAACCTTAATGCCGATATGGATATCGTGCGCCAGGCAATAATTAAGACAGAGATACGAGCTCCATTTAGCGGACGATTGGGTTTACGTAATGTCAGTCCCGGCGCCTACATCACACCTACTACGATAGTAACCACCATCAGCCAACTCAATGAACTCAAGTTGCAATTCAATGTACCAGAGCGCTATAGTTCACAAATTAAAAATGGATTAACTGTAGAATTTACGGTGGATGGAAGTCTTAAAACATACAAGGCAAAAGTCATCGCAACAGAAGTGCATATAGAAGAGAATACAAGAAGCCTTGCCATCCGCGCACAAATTCAAAATCAGGATGCATCACTGACACCGGGAGTGTTTGCAAAAGTGAAAATAAAGTTGGGAGAAAATGAGAATGCATTATTGATTCCGACCAATGCGATCATTCCTATCGGAAGAAAAAAACAAATTTTTCTCTACAACGCCGGCAAAGCTACTCCCGTTGAAATTGTGACCGGAGTCAGAGATAGTACTAACATCCAGGTGTTGGAAGGAATTAAAGCAGGGGACACAGTGATTACTTCGGCTATTTTGTTTTTAAGGCCGGGAAGTGTTGTGGAGATAGGGAAGATTCAGTGACGTGAGACGTGAGTTGCTTGCACTGAGCAGGGTCGAAGTGTGAGTTGTGAGTTGTCAGTTGTGAGTTTCTTGCACTGAGCGGAGTCGAAGTGTGAGTTGTCAGTTGGGGGGAATAATATAAGGAATTGACAGAATATTTTCACAGTTTAGGCTAAAATTAATTTGAAAATAAATCCCTTTTCCTGGTACAAAAAGCATGTCTCGATACATATACTAAGTGACAAAGTATTTTTCCTTAGTTAAATCAAAAGCCATGTTCTTAAAACTTGCTCACACCAGATTAGATGTCTATAAGTACTCCCGCCAATTGGCATTGGAGGTATATAAAATAACTAAGCTTTTTCCGGATGAGGAGCGATATACATTAAGTAGTCAAATAAGAAGAGCCGCATTATCAGTGCATCTAAATATTTCCGAAGGGAGTTCAAGGAAATCTGAAAATGAAAGAAAGCGATTTTATGAGATAGCACGAGGATCAGTTATTGAAGTGGATACCGCGATTGGATTTGCATTTGATCTTAAATATGTAAATGCGAGCCAAATTGAAAATCTTGGAAGTCACATCATAAACTCCTTTAAAGTAATAGCAGGATTAATTAATAAGAACAGGATCAAAACAAATCTTTAAATGCACAATAAGCTGACGATTTAAACAACAGAAACGGATGTTAAGCTACTCACACTTCGACCCTGCTCAGTGCAAGCAACTCACAACTCACAACTCACATCAATGAATTTGTCCGAGCTTTCTCTGAGGCGCCCCGTACTAGCAGTAGTCTGTTCGATTATCATCATCATCTTCGGTGGGATTGGATTTAAATATTTAAGTGTACGGGAATATCCGGCGATCGATCCTGCGGTGATCAATGTGCGCACCTCGTATGTGGGTGCGAATGCTGATATCGTGGAACAGCAAATCACTGAGCCGCTGGAAAAAGCGGTTAATGGTGTGCAGGGAGTAGTAAATATTACTAGTACAAGTGCACAAGGGAGCAGCAACATTACTGTTGAGTTTGAATTGGGGGTTGACCTCGAGCGCGCTGCGAATGACGTAAGAGATAAAGTGTCGCAGGTCGCAGGTAATCTGCCGCAGGATATCGATGCACCTCCGACGGCAAGTAAATCGGATTCAGATTCAGATCCGATCGTGTTTCTTCAGATACAGAGCAAGACGAAGACAATTCTTGAGCTGACAGACTATGCAGAGAATGTGGTACAGGAAAGACTACAGACAGTGCCGGGTGTCAGTGGGGTGAATGTCTTCGGGAGCAAGTATGCAATGCGCATGTGGATCGATCCATCCAAGCTCGTAGCATATCAACTCACCATCGACGATATCCGTATGGCATTGGATCGTGAAAATGTGGAATTGCCGGGTGGAAAGATCCGTGGTAATGAGACACAACTCATCATCAATACATTTGGAAAACTCACCACCGAAGAGGAATTCAATAATCTGATCCTGAGAGAAAGTGAGAATAGTGTGGTTCGCTTTAAAGATGTAGGTCGCGCTGAACTAGGTCCTGAAAACGAAGAAACGCTTTCGAGAAAAAATAATATTCCATCTGTTAATCTGGGTATTGTCGCACAGCCCGGCAGCAATCAAATTGAAATTGTTGATGAGATATATAAGCGGATTGATGATATCAAAAAAGATATGCCTGCAGATATTTTGCTGGAGGTTGGATATGATCGTACAACGTTTGTTCGCAATGCTATCCATGAAGTAAAGGATACACTATTTATTGCAATAGGTCTGGTGGTCCTTATCATCTTTTTGTTTTTCCGGGAGTGGACGATTGCACTGCGGCCGCTGATAGATATTCCTGTATCACTTATCGGCGGGTTCTTTATCATGTATGTGATGGGATTCTCCATTAATGTACTTACGTTGCTGGCAATTGTGTTGGCTACAGGTTTGGTGGTGGATGATGGAATTGTAGTGACGGAAAACATCTATAAGAAGATGGAACAGGGCATGAATAAATATCAGGCTGCTCTGCTGGGATCAAAAGAAATTTATTTTGCAGTCATCGCTACATCTATTACGTTGGCCATTGTATTTCTACCCATCATATTTCTGCAAGGATTTGTGGGTAAGCTGTTCCGTGAATTTGGAATTGTATTGGCGGGAGCGGTCCTGATATCAGCGTTTGTATCGCTTACACTTACACCAGTACTTAATATTTACCTGACGCAAAAGGGTGGGCATAAGCATTCTAAGTTTTATACATGGACTGAACCCTTTTTTGTCGGACTTGAAAATTTATACAAGACTACACTCGAAGGATTCATGCGCATGCGATGGCTGGCATTTGGATTGGTAATAGTATGTATTGGGATCATTTATTTTATCGGCAAAGGAATACCATCAGAGTTAGCTCCGATGGAAGACCGTAATCGTGTGCGTGCAAGTATTACAGGACCTGAAGGCGCGGATTTTGATTTTACAGATCGTATTACTTCACAGATTACACAAGAACTACTCGACTCTATACCTGAATACTTTGTAGTTCTTTCATTTGCGCCTGGCTTTGGTGGTGGCAGAGGACAAAATGCATCCATGATCAGTATGGGGCTGAAAGAACCCGATGAACGGGAGCGCTCACAGGATGAGATTGCGCAGCAGATGAGCCGCATGTTTAAAAAATATAATGCGGTGCGTGCATTTGCCATGCAGGAACAAACGATATCGGTAGGCCTTGGTGGTCGTGGTGCTTTTCCTGTTCAGTTTGTATTGCAGAATCTGAATTTTGAAAAGCTAAAAGAAAAGGTCCCACAGTTTATGGAAGAGGTTCGCAAGAGTGATGTCTTCCAGGGCTATGATGTCAATCTAAAATTTAATCAACCTGAATTACAGATTACAATTGATAGATTGCGTGCCACTGAACTTGGTGTATCAGTCCTGGATGTGAATAACACCTTGCAGCTTGCACTGAGCGGACGTCGGTTTGGATATTTTATAATGAATGGCAAGCAGTATCAGGTGATAGGACAGGTCGATCGTGTAAACCGTGATGATCCTTTCGACCTGAAAGGTTTTTTTGTGCGAAACAATCGTGGCGAACTAATCCAACTGGATAATCTTGTGAATATGGTGGAGACAGCGAATCCACCCATGATATATCATTATAATAGATTCAAGAGTGCAACTGTACAGGCAGGACTCGCACCGGGCAAAACAATAGGAGATGGTATCGCAGAGATGGAGCGGATAGCGGATTCGGTATTGGACGAGACCTTTGATACAGCATTGTCAGGTTCTTCACGTGACTTTGCGGAGGGTTCCTCCAATACATCGTTTGCATTTTTCCTGGCACTCATTCTTATCTTCCTTGTATTGGCAGCGCAGTTTGAAAGTTTTGTGGATCCAATTATTATAATGATCACGGTTCCTCTTGCACTTGCAGGTGCTGTGTTGAGTATGTGGTTATTTGGACAGACGCTCAATATATTTTCACAGATAGGAATCATCATGTTGATTGGCCTTGTCACCAAAAATGGTATTCTCATTGTGGAGTTTGCCAATCAAAAACAAAAGCAAGGAGTTCAGAAAGTAAATGCGGCAGTGGATGCAGCAGTAGCTCGTCTGCGACCTATCCTGATGACCACATTAGCCACAACACTGGGAGCTCTACCTATTGCACTTGCCTTCGGATCTGCGGGAAGTAGTCGTGTGCCACTGGGTATAGTGATTGTGGGAGGAATGTTGTTTGCATTGATCCTCACGCTCTACGTAGTACCAGCGTTGTACACTTTCCTGTCTACTAAAAAGAAAGTCAGTTATTATGATTCTGAAGAGGCTAAAACAAATGTCGATGAGGTCCAGGTCTAAAATTATTATTGTTGTCACGTTCTTGTTAGTATCCGGGTGGAGACCAACAATATCTGCACAGAAGATCCTGTCGCTTGAAGAAGCCATCGCCACAGCTCTTCAGAATAATTATGATATACAGCTGGCGAGAAATGATTCTGCAGTTGCTGCCCTCGATTATGAATATCGTAATGCAGTCTTCTTTCCGCGCGTCAATGGAGCAGCAGGGACTACATGGAACAATAATAGTCAGCGACAGGAATTTTCAACAGGACTGGTAAGAGAAGGTAATGTAGCTACTCACAATATCAACGCCTCCCTCAACCTCGACTGGACTTTGTTTGACGGGCTTCGCATGTTTGCCACCCGGCAAAAGGCGGAGGAGTTTATTCGTCTTGGTGAACTGGAAATAAAAAACCAGGTGATCAATACGGTAGCAGATGTAATTAATACCTATTACAATATCGTCAGGCAGAAGCAACAACTTCGAGCCGTAGAGGAGCAAATGAGTATCAGCGAAACACGCGTTAATCTATCACAGCGCAAACTCGATATTGGCGTTGGAGCAAAACCGGAAGTGTTACAGGGGCAGGTAGATCTGAATGCACAGAAAGCAGCTCAACTCAAACAACAAACCCTGATCCGTCAACTAAAAGAAATATTGAATCATCTTCTATTTCCCTTCCTGCCAGGAAACGAAGGTCCGATAGCTGTGGACTATGATGTGATTGATACCATTCCAATTAATGCTTTTATTACTCTGGATGAGATTCAGATGAGCCTTGAAGCAAACAATCCGTTGCTAGAGATTGCCGAGAAGAATATTGATATCGCAAATCTTACAGTCAAAGAATACAAAGCAGATCGCTACCCTATTGTTGAATTTAATTCGGCTTACAATTACAACCGCACGATTAATAATGTCACTCTTAATCCGGCACTTCCTATTTCTAATCGAAACAATGGACTGGTGTATGGATTTACAGCAGCCGTCCCTATCCTTAATTACCGCAACACACAAAGACTCATCCGGCAAGCCGAACTGAATGTTGGATTCCAAAGATTGATGTATGATAATCAACACTCGCTCTTGCGTCTCGATGTGATCAATGCATATCAGGATTATGAATTGCAAAAACAAGCGCTGGCATTGGAAGAAGACAATATTGAGCTAGCCAAAGAAAACGTCAGCATTATCCTTGAAACCTATCG
>JALYSC010000483.1 GCA_030855005.1 Bacteroidota bacterium
ATTGAAGCCTCAGATGTAGATGGTGGATCAACTGATGATTGTGGTATTGAGTTTTATGATGTGACGCCTTTCGAATTTGATTGTGATGATATTGGTGAGAATATTGTTATACTAACAGTTACCGATAGTACTGGTAACACATCCACTTGTACTGCCACAGTAACCGTTGAGGATAATTTGCCACCCATTGCTATCTGTCAAAATATTACTGTATCAATAGGAGTCGGCGGTACTGTCATCATTACAGGAATTGATATTGACGGAGGATCATCAGATAATTGTGATGATGATGTGAGTCTTTCAGTGACACCTAATTCATTTGATTGTGATGATCTGGGTGTTCAGATAGTTACACTCACTGTAACAGATGATGCTGGTAATACATCTACATGTACGGCTTCAGTAACCATCACAGCGGAACCACCCGTTGCTATTTGTCAGGATATTACTGTAAGTCTGGGAGCAAACGGACTTGTCGTGATCCTTCCTGCACAGGTGGATGGTGGTTCTACAGGTGATTGTGGTGTAATTATATTGTCACTTGATGAGGATACTTTTGATTGCAGTGAAATAGGGGAGAATACGGTTACATTAACTGTAACCGATGAAGGCGGATCAACCTCTACTTGTACAGCAACCGTTACCGTAGTTGATGACCTTGACCCAATTTGTTCTACACAGGACATCACTGTTTTTCTTGATGCTGCAGGTAATGTGACTATCACGGCTTCAATGATTGATGATGGATCTACCGACAATTGTCCTCCGCCAAGTCTTGAGGTTACACCAGTTACTTTTAATTGCGATGATGTTGGCGAGAATATAGTTGTGTTGACGGTAACTGACGGTTCTGGAAATACCAGTACCTGTACAGCGGTAGTCACTGTTGTAGATAATATAGATCCTCTGTGTAGTACACAGGATATTACTGTCTCTGTCAGCGGATCCCAGGTTACAATATTGCCATCGCAGGTAGATGATGGTTCATCAGATGTTTGTGGTCCGGTTACACTTGATGTTGATCCGGATACTTTTACCTGTGATGACCTTGGTCCTAATGTGGTTGTTCTTACTGTTACTGACGAATCAGGTAATACATCTACCTGCACTGCAACAGTTACAGTTACGGATGATGGAGGTCTGATAGCAAACTGTCAGAATGTTACCATCTTCCTTGATGTAAATGGAAATGCGAGTATAGATCCATCTGATATTAATAATGGATCAGGAGGAGGATGCGCCGGAGGTATGCTGGAATTCGATCTCTCCCAGACACAATTCAATTGTTCAGACTTAGGAGCAAATGTAGTGACACTGACAGTTACAGATGAACAAGGTAATACAGCTACGTGTACAGCTGTGGTTACAGTTGTGGATAACATGATTCCAACTATTTCTTGTCCACCAAATGTTACTGTTGCCTGTGATGTAGTAATTAATCCTGAGATGACAGCTCAGTTTGGAAATGCAACTGGATCAGATAATTGTCCTCTTGTGATTATCACTGAAACACATATCCTCAATCTTAATAGTTGTAATGTTGGCACAATAGTGCGAACATTTACTGCAACCGATAATGCCGGTAATACAGCAACGTGTACTCAATTGGTGACGATTAACAATCCAAATCCATTCACTGAGGCGGATATTACATGGCCACCATCACCACTCACAGTCAATATTTGTAATTCGACACAACCTCCTGCGACAGGTGTGCCTACGTTCGATCCGGGATCGCTTAATTGCGCTAATCCGATAGCCACGTTCAGTGACCAGGTTCAGACTTTTATTGATAACAATCCAAATACAGTATGTAGAATAATTACTCGTACATGGACTGTGACAGATAATTGTCAACCCAATGTATCATTTGTATTTGTTCAGACCATCAATGTGACGGACATGGTTGGACCTGTGTTTACGAATATCAACGACATGACCAAGGTGGCTAACTCAAATTGTGTAGCCTTCTTTACACTGATTGCTTCTGCAACGGATTGTGGTGGTGTAACGATTACTAATAATTCTCCTTTTGGAGCTGGATCAGGAGCTAATGCAAGTGGTAATTATCCAATAGGTTCTACTACTGTGATCTTTACTGCTACCGACGGTTGTGGAAACATTACAACGATGGACGTAGTATTAACCGTAACGGATCCTGATCCAACTGAATTCCAGTGTGAGAAGCAAATTATCTTCCTGCCTTTTGAAACTGAAATTGCAGTTTCTGCCAGCACTTTTATAACATTCCTTCCTGGTACATGCTCAGATGAAAATGATTTTATCATAAGTTATTCTAATACTAATCCATTTGATACTGTCACAATATATGATTGTGGTGATGTTGGTGTGTCAACATTTAGTCTATACTTTTGGAATCTTACAGGATCGATGCTACTCGATTCATGCGATAATGCTGACCTTGATTTGCGGGATCCGGATGATTTCTGTGAGGATGGATTGGTTTTAGCCGGTCATATTGTAAGTGAGCGAAGTGTGCCTGTCAAAGGAGTGATCGTCAACCTGGTGAATACAAATATTTTCCCGGGTTCAACAGATGAAAATGGAGATTTCAGGATTGAAGGATTGGAGGAAAATACAACGTACGAAATCGCACCGGTAAATGATAAGAACCATAAGCAGGGAGTGTCCACACTCGATTTGGTCTTAATACAGAAGCATTTGTTAGGCAGGGGAAGACTTAGTTCTCCTTACAAGATGATAGCTGCAGACGCTAATCACAGTAAT
>JALYSC010000093.1 GCA_030855005.1 Bacteroidota bacterium
TCATGATCATGCTCCCGCCGTTTTCATTTTGTTGGCTGATTGCTTCTTCCTGCTTCTGAGGACTTATGCCCAGGGTGTCTGAAATATATTGAGTTACCTGTTCTTTGAGACCATGGATCTTTTGCTTGATATTACCCAGATCGCTGACGAGATTATTTATCTGCCAGCTCATCAGCAGGGCTATTCCACCCAGTATGACAAGAAAGATGAGTAGACAAAACAAAGTAGACCATCCTCGTCCAACTTTTCTTTCTTCAAGTTTTCTGCTGAGCAGAAGGAATAACATTGCAAATATTCCAGCAAGACAAACGGGTACAAGGAAGGGCTTGGCAAAATACAGGCCTGCAACTATTATAAAAGACAGAAGTCCAATATGCACTGATCTTTGAAGGCTGGATTTTTCCATTGATTCGAATTGATACTATTTTTCCTGTAGCGGAAATCTCTAACAATAACCTTGTTAAAGTATATAAGTTGTCTGAATGAAATTACATGGAACAGCTATGGTCAATCTTCCTGGTCAGCCACTGGTAATTGTTCGTCTCCAAGTTCGAGTAACCTGACTGGCTGAATAGCGCTTCCGGCGATACCTCTAACGGAACCATACATATCAACTGTGTTGGCAATTACTTTGTCGATTTGTTTTTCTCGTTCTTTCCAGATTCGTTGCATGGCACGTTTTTCCTTATCCAATTCAATCTTCATGGAGGAAAATCCTTCTACAATCGCTTCGACCTGCATGCGGAAAGTATTGCTTGTCAGGAAATCATAAAGCTGGTGCATTTTATCGCCCTTATTCTCTTGTGATGCGATTGCAAGACTAAGTTTAATCACAGATTCACGAAGCACGGAACACAATCCTTTAAATTCCTCGTATGAACAAATCCATACCCCGTCCTTAAGTGCCATACGCGAATGGCCATGAGGCCGTGCATCTGTGACGAGTACGCCCACATCTGCACCTCGTTCACGCATGTCATTTTTAAATTTCTCTATCCACGATGGCTGAAAATCTTTTGTCCGTTTACTTTCATAATAGATCTTGCCACAATTCTGGCGGGTATGCGTATGAATGACATGAATGCAATCACCACCCCGAACTCCTTTTTTAATTTCTTCAATTGTATCTAAAGGAAACTGCGTTATTAACCATTCTTCAATGGCAAGTTCCTGCGCTTCTCCCTGGAGTTGCATAGAACCTTGTTCCTGCTTACGTTTCATTTCTTCGGTCAGCTTCTTTTGATCATCCAACTGTTTCAATAGCTCGCGAACACGTAGTTCGTTTTTATCCTCCTCTGATTTTTTAATTTTCTCGCGTTCTGCTATTAAAGTTTCGTTGATTTTTTTCTGTGCCTCGGCTTCGACAGCTTCTTTGATTTCTGCTTTTTCGCGTTTCAGTTTTTCGATTTCAATTTTACTGAGATTCAGTTCTTTGACTTGTTGTGATTTTTCATTGAGCTCTTGATGAAGGACAGAAAGTTGTTCCGCTTGCTCTTCGACTAGTTTGGCTTTAATCTTTTCTTCCTGTGCTTTCTTACTTTCTTTCAATGCACTTTCAAGACGATCCTGAAATATTTCATTTTCCTGTTTTTTCTTTTCGAGGAATTCTTCTTTCTCGCGGTTCAGCTTAGCTTGTTCTTGTTCGAATCGTTTTTGTTCTGTTGCGAGTTGAACCTGGTATTTCTGTTTGATTTCGTCTTCGAGTTGATGGCTGATGATATCCTGCACATCAATGTCGGTGCCGCAATTGGGGCATTTGATTTGGGTATTTGTTTTCATGTGATATGTGTGGGTGCTAAGGTATTAAACCGTGGAGCGATCTGGAGGGGGCGGATGGGAGGTGGTAAGGCGTTTATTAAACGGAAGAAAACGGGTAGAACAAGTAAGTAAAAGATTATCAGTGCATTGAATATTAAGTAAAAAAATATTGTTACGTATATTTTGAATTTAAGTTGGGTGCCTCATGCTGCTTTTTGATTTATTTTTTCCCTGTCCCAGCCTTCTTGGAACCAATTTTTATTTCAGTTTTTCCTTCCCTTTATTGATCAATTTCTTCGTTGGCGAAGCTGAATCTTTACCAGTGCTTTTGGATTTACCAATTCCCTTGGCCTCAACTTTAGCTTTCTTTTTTGGAACACTCTTTTCAACTTCTTTCTTAACTACACTTACTTTTTTTGCTATCTGAACTTTCGCTTCCTGTTCCTTTTTCTGTGTAGTTAGTTTAGGAGTTATCTTTTTTTTACCAGGTTTGAATTTATAAAAATTCACTGTTAACCCCGGAAGATCAAATTCCATAGAACCTGATTTCTCTTCCCATACCTGATCATCAATATTAACTTTCTGGCGAACATTACTTCCATGCCCCCAATATTCATTTTTATCGGAATAATTAATCAATTCCCATGAACCAATGTCTTCGGTTCCAATGCGATAATTTTCACGGGCGACCGGTGTCAGATTCATGATGACAAGAATTTTATCGTCAGGATTTACACCTGCACGTTCATAAGCAAGGATACTTTGCTGCCAGTCATCAATTCGTATCCACTTAAATCCTTCAGATTTTGTACATAGTTCGTAAAGTGATTTTTCGCTGCGATATAGCCTGTTCAGCATTTTTACCCATTGCTGCACACCTTGATGAGATTCATATTGTAATACATCCCAATCAAGTTGGCCGGCAAAATTCCATTCACTACGCTGGCCAAATTCACATCCCATAAAAAGAAGTTTAGCACCCGGATGTGTGAACATATAACCGAGCATCAACCTGAGTTGTGCAAACTGATCTTTTCCTTCCCCAGGCATCCGACTCAATAAGGATCCCTTGCCGTGGACTACTTCATCGTGAGAAAAAGGCAACACATAATTTTCCGAATAATTATAGACCATGCTAAACGTGATCTGATTATGCGAATACTTGCGAAAGAGTGGATCCAGTTTGAAATAATTAAGTGTATCGTGCATCCATCCCATCATCCATTTCATTCCAAAACCCAGACCTCCCGAATAAGTAGGATGTGAAACACCAGGAAAGGCAGTAGATTCTTCTGCAATCGTCAGAATGTCCGGATGTTGGGCATACACAGTTTCATTCATGGATTTGAGCAAATCAATCGCTTCGATATATTCATTGCCACCAAATTGATTCCGCTCCCATTCACCTTCCTTGCGCGAATAATCCAGATAGATCATAGATGCTACCGCATCAACGCGTAACCCATCAGCATGGAATTCATCTACCCAAAAAATAGCATTACTCAGCAAAAATGATTTGACTTCGTTACGTCCGTAATTGAAAATGAGACTTTGCCAGTCGGGATGAAATCCTTTTCGTTTATCGGGATGCTCATATACCTCACTACCATCAAAATAACCAAGTCCATGACCATCCGTTGGAAAATGTGAAGGCACCCAATCGAAAATGACTCCGATATCATGGTGATGTAATTGATCCACCAGGTATCGCAAATCGTCGGGTGTACCGAATCGACTGGTTGGTGCAAAAAATCCTGTGATCTGATATCCCCACGATGGATCATAGGGATGTTCCATCAATGGCATGAATTCTACATGAGTGAATCCCATCTCCTGCATATATCCGGGAAGGTATTCTGACATCTCGCGATAACTCAAAGGCTTGCCGTCAAGATGTCTGCGCCATGAAGCGAAATGCATCTCATAGATCGATAACGGGGCTCCTACTTTATTGTGCATAGAGCGTCGACTCATCCAGTCCTGATCTGTCCAGGAATAATTATCCTGCCACAGTTCGGTCGCAGTCATCGGTGGATGTTCATGACGACGTCCATACGGATCTGCTTTGGCTCCGCGCCAACCTGTGTATGATTCGATTTGATATTTGTAATGCACCCCTGGCTCCAAACCTGGAACAAATGCTTCCCACACACCTGAGCTATCCCATCGCGGATA
The DNA here is from genome assembly GCA_030855005.1 of Bacteroidota bacterium. Lineage (GTDB taxonomy): Bacteria > Bacteroidota > Bacteroidia > Chitinophagales > Saprospiraceae > Opimibacter. The sequence continues at coordinate 3,934 of JALYSC010000093.1, forward strand.
CATTTCATGAATACCTGCCTGCCATCTGTTGAAATCACCGATGACGGATACTTTACGGGCAGCGGGTGCGTAAACTACAAAACTTACGCCCTTCTGTCCATCCATTTCTGCCGGATGAGATCCCATCTTTTGATACAGACGGTGATGTGACCCGGCCTGCATCAAGGTGATGTCGTAGTCGGTCATGACAGTGATCGGAAGCGCTTTATTCATCTATGGGTAAGGTAAGTTTTTTCGTTGTATCTATCGTGAGCCGTCAGTCGTGAATCGTGAGTTGTCAATCGGTTAATATCGAAGTTAGTGCTGATACATTAAAATCAATAATCAGTGGTCAGTCTTTCGAGGTGCTTCATGCAACCATGTGCTAGAGCTCAAGAGCCATGGTCAATTGCCTGGGCTAAGTCTCTTCAATACTTGGCAAATCGTCTTCTTTTAAAACAAAATTTTTCTGGTCTGAATCTGTTTCGAAAGGCCTCCCCGGCGTATTCGAATGAGATGTTTCGCAAGAACGATCCCCTTTCAAGGGCAGGGGTTATGAGATTCGCAGGGGTTGGGGGCGTTTGTTTTCAATTGGAAGGCGATCATTAAGAATGTCAATCAGTCACGAAACGAACATCATTTTATGAACAGCGAATTATTATGCTACGCAGTTATCCCTATCCACTATCCACTATCCACTATCCACTATCCACTATCCACTATCCACTATCCACTCTATTGACCCTCTTCCTCGTCGTCAGCCACAGGCGATATCAAATCATTCATTTGGCACCATTCACATTCACCACAAAATTTATCAAACTCCATGTTGCGAATTTTCTGATATGTTTCAGTAATGAGATTGGAAACAAAAGCCCGGTCTTCATCGGAAACCTGCACTTCGCGTTGCACAAATTTGCCATCTTTATCAGGTTCTAGTGCCTGCACATAGCCCGCAGCCATATGTCTGGAGATACGTGGATCCTTCTTTAATAGCAAATCATAAAAAACCATCTGGCGCCAGTAGGGTCCGCCCAGTGGATTTTTGTCGGAAGGAATAGCGATCTTCTCATAATACTTATCTGTCTTTCCTGTTTTATAATCGTAAACACGGATATCATCACCAACACGATCTATGCGGTCAATAAATCCCGTAACGGGAACACCTTCTATATGTGTATCCCTAATGCGATACTCCATCAGATATTCTTTGTCGTCCGACCACTGCGTGACATAGTGCTGGTAATATAGCGTCTATGACGTTCTCTTTCAATAGAGCGATCAAAAGTCCAAAGCAAATAATCCAAACCTGCAGTTGTATCTTTTTGACGAAAGCGCTTATCAAATAATTTCTGTAACGCATCGTGTAGTGCAGTTCCGAATATGAGATAGGATTTCTGAGCTGCCGGGATCAGTAATATTTTTTCATAAAAGAACTTCAGCGGACATTCAAGATATTGATTGAGAGCAGAGACGTTGAGAACAAAATTTTCAATGCGTCTTTTAATTTCCTGGTGATCAAGATCCAGATCAACTGACTGTTGGCCGGACATACGCGCTACCAGGTATGCAGCAAGGATATCTTCATTGGTTTTGATCGCAGTCTGTACAATGCAGGTATCATCCTGCGCAATTTCCGTTAAATATTTACTCGGTGTCAGCAATTTACCATCATCTCTTTTGTTCGCGTATGTGAGATAGAGTTCCTGCTTAGCTCTTGTCATACCTACATACACTAATCGTCGCCTGTCATGATCTGCCACGTCCTGGGCATTTTCCATGTGGCTGGTTTGATGCTGACTTTGGATGAGGTTATCGGGAAAAGAAAACTGACGATTGTTGGCGCGCTTTTTCTCCCATTCGTTTTCTATAAAATTTTTGATAAATACAGTATCGTATTCCAGTCCTTTGGCACCATGTAATGTAGAAAGATGAATTCCTGTTGGATTGGAAGCAAGTTCTTGTACGTTAAGCCGTATTCTGTATTCCTGCATCATGTCACAAGTCTCAATCAAATTGGCTGCAGAAAAATTAGGATGACCGGATGATTCACTATCAACGAAAGTATAAAAGGATTTTATCGCATAGAGATGAACAAATTTTTCAGGTTGATGCAGTATCCAGTTCATAATTCCGAAGTGATGCACGATCCATTCGACTAATGAAATCAAAGTAATAGTATGATATTGTGCAGTTCCCTCATTGATGAGTTTAAATTTTTCATCCACCCATTCTCTTTCTTTAAAGGAAATTTTATCAAGCTTGTCAGGATCTCCCATCCACATAAATAGCGTAGAACGATCCTCGCCATCTTTAGAAGTGTAGGCAAGAATGAGTCTTTGTAAATCTGCAGATCGTGGCTCCAGGTATTTAAGATGAAGAATACGATAGAGTAGTCCATCATCATTATCTGCAACTTCTGTCAGCATCTGCAGGCAGGAAAGAATATCAAGAATATGTCGAATGATTGGCTGTTGTAAAGCGTCTGATGACCGTGAGGTCTGAAAAGGAATATTACTTCCTTTTAGAGCAAAAGCCAAATCTGCACCCAGATCATGTTTAGTATAAAGCACAGCAACCGAACCTTCAATATCATTTTCATGCCAACGTTTAAGTTGATGAAAAATGTCTGCATTTTCATACGTCACGGTTGGATAAGAATGTATACAGGCGTGTTGAGGCAGGTCTGCAAATTTTCCCGACGCAACAAGTTTTTTAGGTTCACCAAATATTTTTTTCACCAAGCTATCCTCAACAGGATTGATAACACGTCGGGCTGCGTTTAATATCTTTTGAGAACTCCTGTAATTTTCTTCCAGTAAAATAATAACAGGATCATACCGCTCTTTGAAGTCAATCAGGTTTTTGATATTAGCTCCCTGAAATCGATAAATTGCCTGATCATCATCTCCAACCACGAATACATTTGGCCGATCGATCCATTCATGATCAATTAGTTTTCGCAGTATGTCAATTTGAATTCCGTTAGTATCCTGAAATTCATCCACAAGAAAATATAAAAACCGCTCCTGGTAATTTGCGAGCATATCCGGGAAGTCGCCAAATGCGCGAAATACCCATTGAAGCATATCATCATAATCGTACTTGCCTTCTTCAGCCAGTAATTTATTGTAGGTATCAAATTCGCCAACAGCAGCTTTGAAGCTTTCCATTTTGTCGAGGACAGCTTCTTTAAATTTTTTGGCATTAAAATCACCTTTTACAAAATCACCGGTCTTACGCTTATAAGTGTATTCATCATCTCCCCGCATACGCTCGACATAGTCAGCTACTAACCCAACCACATAAGCAGATGACCAGTTTTCTCTCTTCATCGTAGAGAAAAGGCCAAGAAGACGATCCCAGTTAGAGTATGTCTGTCCTTTGAATTTTTTTAGCGGATGATCTTCATGAAAATTATCGATTAAGCGTTGCAATAGTCTAAACTTATCGATATCAGAAATAGAATCAAGATCCCGGGCTTGCTGGAAGATCGATGGATTTTCCTGTATGACGAGATTGCAAAAGCTATGGAAAGTATTGACCTGGATACTGTATGCTTCAGGACCAATAAATTTTATAAGCCGGTGTCGCATTTCAGCAGATGCAGCATCGGTATAGGTCAGACATAGGATGCTTCCCGGAGGTGTGTCCGTTTGTTTTAAAATATTTCCTATCCTAAGACTTAGTATCTCGGTCTTGCCGGTACCTGGGCCTGCAATGACCATAACGGGACCATCAATTGTTTCTACCGCCTCACGCTGTGGCGGATTGAGGTTAGCTATTTTTTCGTCAAAATTGGAGGGGGTTGTTTGTTTCAACATCGTCCGAAGATACGAGGGAGGGCGTGACCCTGGTTGCTGAGCTGGAGAACAAGGTTGAGCAAAGCGGGTCGAAGCACGACACATTACGCTCATCCATGCAGGCTCAGGGCAAGGAGAGAACATAGGAGAACGTGAGATCGTAAGAACATGAGAAGAGCGTAAGAATGTAAGAGCGTAAGAACGTAAGAGAGTATAAACATGAGAACTTGAGAGTAAACCTCGAATAGTTGATGACAAGGAAACTGAGATTAGCGAAACTCCCCGGGATTTTAAATGCTTGCGTTCCCAATAGGAACGAAGTCATTTAAAAACAGGGACCGTTGTTGCGCAGCAATAACGAGGGTAAAGAGTTTCGTCCGACTCAGGAACGGCTTGAGATCCTATTTATAGATTTTACCAAGAAAATTCTAATACCACATTGAATATTTTGTAGTAGGCACTAATAAAGGAACCTCTAAAAACTTCTCATTTGCTTCCTCATCCCCTTTCCCCTAAAGGGAGAGAAGATGTTTAATCCAGGTTTTTAGAGATTCCCATAAGCATGCCTTTGCAGCTAAATTGGCATAGAAGAAATTTATCACGTTACCACGTTCTCACGCTTCTCCCGGTTCTCACTCTCTGTGCTGAGCCCCAGACACGTAAGAACAAGAAAAAGCATTGTCCCAAATTCCGTATCCAATGGATGCTCAACTATCATCGAAAGAAGTTGAATAATGTATAACGTTGGAAAAAGTGCGGGCTTCCAAAATAATGCAAATGTCATGGGAAAGATCAGAACAAAACAAAATACTACAAGTCCAACTAATCCAAAAATTGCAAACACATTGATCCATTGGTTATGCGGACGGTTCCATTTATCAAGCTTTAATTCATTTTGATAGTATGCTTTCATTTCTGAAACAAAGCTTCCGGTACCCAAACCAAAAAACGGATGTTGATTTCCCAATGCAAGTCCTGCCTGCCAGGATGCCCATCGTTCCGAATCAGAATATTGATCGCCAGTGCCTGCTTTAAATTGGCCAAGGTCATACAAAGTGTAATTAACTTTTAACTGAAAACCCGGCAATGTCTTATAAGCGATTATGGGAGCAAGAATAACCGACGCGATCAAACCAACCTGCATCCAGGTTTTTAATTTTTGCAAATAAAATAATGACAGAATAAGTATACCCGCATATCCTAACACTATCCCCGAGCGGACAGAAAGCACATGCAGAAAATAAAAAAGGTAAATGGCAGCAGCACCATACGCCCATCGTTCCCAGGCATACTTCACTTTCCATCCTTCAATGCAGAAGGCAAGACACAAAATAAGTGAAGCTGCTATCAATACGCTGTAACGGATATGATTGATCGGAGTCGGCAGTGATCCACCGAATCCTATGCTTTGACTGAGCAAGTCATAATTACTATAG
>JALYSC010000094.1 GCA_030855005.1 Bacteroidota bacterium
TTATGGACATAATTAAAGTAACCGGCGTGCGGTTTGGAATGTCCTATTTCTCCTGCGATCACGATCACTTCAAATTTAAGGTGCCAGCCGATCATTTCCATGCGAACGCGTTGAACTTCAGTCATTCCGTTAGTAATATATCCAAGTCGTTTGTGACTTTGCAGCCATTCAATGATATCTGATGCCCCCGGCATGAGGTAAGGTTTGTTGCCTAAGTGATGAAGATATTTTTGCTGCGTAGCAATGGGATCAAGGTCCAGTTGCATAAAATCAAAGTATCTTCTGAAGCGTTCATAGACGAGGGTGTCCCGATTGATCAAACCGCGCTCATGTTCCGACCAGCATTGTACATTGATCCTTTTGTAGTCTACATAATGATCGCTTTGCCAGGCGAACCCATGATCGGACAGAACTTCACCAAGGGCTTCTTCACTGGCTTTGTCAAAATCAAAGAGTGTATGGTCAGCATCAAAGAGAATCCATTGGTAAGTGCTCATCGGTACAAAGATACTTTGGCCTGATCCTTATATTCACCGCATGAATTATTATCTCAATCTGTATATCATAGTTGCCATGGCAAGTCTCTGGAACAGACCAGAAGCGGAAGTTCCCTTGCTTGGCACACCAATTACACTTGTGATGGCAGGAGATACGAATTCAAGTGTGTTGATGTATAATATGCATGACAATGAGAATACGTCTGCTATGGCGGGACGAATTATTTCATCAAAATACAGTGGTGAATATTTTGAACTGCTTCATACAGGCGATCGGAATATTGGATTTTGTTATGCAGGTGCTGCAGATTCTATTTTTATTGATCCCAACAGGATTTATACGGATGCCGGGATCTGGATCCAGCTTCAAAAAAATAATAACAACGATACATTGCTGTTTGAGTCGATTGGAATTTGGCGCGATTCAGTATTGTCTTTATTGAAAATTCATGAACGGTCGTTGGTTATTGCCCTGCACAACAACACTAACAAATTTTATAGTCTGGCTAGTTATACTGCAGGTGGTGAATATGAAGCTGAAGCGGATAGTACATATCATGGTCGCATTAGAGATTTGGATGACTTTTATTTTGTCACCGATCAGAAAATCTTTAATGATTTGGCCACAGGCAAATACCATGTGGTGCTACAGTCAGATGATACATTGACTGATGATGGAAGCCTGTCAGTATATTGTGCCCTATACGGAATACCATATATCAATGTGGAAGCACAGCATGATCATCTGATTCGTCAGATTAAAATGCTCATTTTCGCTTTTCAAAAACTCGTGGATGGTGTATAAGCGATGATACTGAAAGCGCTATAATTTTACTGCTTTGTACATACGCTTCACATCTTCCAATTCAAAAACCTCAGTCAGTCCGACCTGAAATCGATATTCTTTAGCTCCTATAATTTTGAAGTACCGGAAATCATATCCGGTTGTAAGACTGTCAACACGGGTTTTAAAAATAAATCCATATTTGTCATCCTGTACCAGCTCTTTAAAATAAACCTCCTGCCATAACGCTTGTAATTCCTCATCCTTTAGATCATCAGCTCGTTGATGAATTGTATCAGCCTCTATAATCTGGAGATCGTAGTAAGGTTCCTGACGCACAGTGATATCTCCAATAGCCCCATAATCCTTTCGATCAATTACAGCACCTGTGGGAGCCATGATATCCAGATTGATTCCAAAAGGTCTGAGGTCCAATTTGCTTAATGAAACATCATGAGATTTCTTGCAAGTGATGGAAACCAGAAGTAACGACAGAATACCTAATAACCTCCCCTTCATACATAAAAGTAATTCACCTCAGACCGGATTATCATGTAGCTATCATTTATAAAAGCTGGAAGGCCTTGCTTTAGATCAAAATGCATGATATATTTGTGATATCATTTTAATATCAAACTTAAAACCATGGAAAAATTATCTCGACCACTTTCAGGGTATCTTATCCTGTTTGTATTGCTATTCATCACAATATCAGGCATTTACTCATTTGCCACCAACTATTCATACCTGCTTGGTGGAGTAGCACTGCTGGTAGCCTTTCTTATTTTACCAGGCTTTTTTTATATAAATCCTAACTCCTCACGAGTCCTGACTCTGTTTGGAAAATATATCGGTACGGTTAAAGACAATGGTTTCTTTTGGGCAAATCCATTTTACACCAAAAAGAATATCTCATTGCGGGCCCGGAACTTCGAAAGTGAAAAAGTGAAAGTGAATGATAAAAGAGGAAACCCGATCCTGATCAGTGTCATCACCGTCTGGCGTGTTCAGGACACCTATAAAGCAGCCTTTGAAGTAGATGATTATGCTAGTTTCGTCAAATTGCAAAGTGACTCTGCAGTGCGCAACCTGGCAGGGCTGTACTCTTATGATAATTTTGATGATGACCAGTCCGAAATGACCTTGCGTTCCGGACTCCAGGAAATAAATCATTCACTTGAAAATGCCCTGTCTGAGCGATTACATATTGCCGGCATTCAGGTAATGGAAGCAAGAATTGGATATCTCGCTTATGCACAGGAAATTGCTGCTGCCATGCTCAAGCGGCAACAAGCCGAAGCCATTGTAGCTGCCAGATTTAAGATTGTTGAAGGTGCTGTAAGCATGGTGGAAATGGCACTCCATGATCTGAACCGCAAAAACATCATCGACCTGGATGACGAACGAAAGGCCGCCATGGTTAGCAACCTGATGATCGTACTCTGCAGTGACAAGGATGTAGCACCTGTCATGAATACCGGAACTCTCTACAACTAACTGGGGACAGCATTCATGAAGAAAAAGTTTGTCCTCCGAGTCGACGAAGATGTATACAACGCACTTGAGAAGTGGGCTTCGGATGAATTCCGCAGTGCCAATGGACAAATTGAATGGTTATTAGTCCATCAGCTAAAATTGAATGGCAGGTACAAGCAACCACGCTATCCGGGATTGAAGGATGAAGAATCCACCAATGATATATAAATAAAAAAGGCGCCAGAATAGCTGGCGCCTTTTTTTATCGGACTTAAGCAGTATTATGTCTTCACCTTGATCGTACAACCAATAGCTTTAGTTTCTGACGGATCAGGATTATTGCCGGATTGTAAGGCGTTGATAGCATTCTCCAGGTATTTCACACTCACCTCTGATGGATTTTGTGCATTATCATCAATAGCACCGATATACCTTACATATCTGTTAGCATCAAGCAGATAGATATGGGGTGTACGTGTGGCACCGAATTGCGGATATACTTTCTGTCCATCATCAAAAAGATATTTGAAAGGAAAGTTTTTCTCTTTTGAACGGGTCACCATACTTGCAAAATCATCCCCTGCTTTAACAGAAGGATCATTCGGGTTGATAGCAACGACAGGATAACCCAGCGCTTCATATTTTTTATGAAGCTCGATGATACGATCTTCATACATGACTGCATAGGGACATGTATTACAGGTAAATACAACGATATACCCTTTAACGCCTTTATAGTCCTTAAGAGAGACCATGGAGCCGTCTACATTTTTCAAGGAGAAATCTGCAGCCTGCTCTCCGATTTTGTATCCATCATCCACAGGAGAAATAGCACTCATGAGCGAGATAGCAAGTATGGCAATTAACATGTTGCCTAAAAGATGTTTCATAATTATAGGTTTAAAAACGGTTTTACTATTTGTGTTAACTCTCCTACGTCTTCGAAAGTTCGCTCTAAAAATAACCTCTCTTTTCCTCTATATACAAGTGTGGCAGGAATTGAACCACCCCAGGTACTTTCTATATCTCCAATCCAGAAGTTAGCATCATTGTCTTCCAGCACTATCACGTTGTCATCGAGAGATCTTTCTATAGCAAAAGGCTGCAATTTTCGAAGATAATCTTTCTTAAAATCCAGACTTACCAGCAGCAATTTAAAAGGCTGACCCTGATATAAAGAATCCATAGCCATAAAGTGGGGAAGTTCCTTTACACAAGGCGCACACCAGGTGGCCCAAAAATTAACAACATAGGTGGTATCATTCTCTTTATGTAAAAGCGGCTTTAGCTGCTGATAGTTAAGAACAGGAATGCGAAGGGAATCAGCCTGGACATTAACAAGATTGACTTGCTCTTGTGGAGCAGTATTTGAAATCAACCAAACTGAAAGAAAAAGTAGCCATTGCATTCACCAATATTAACCTGATATCCCCTGCTATAGATGTGCCACCCGTTATATATAACAATACTTTAACTCAATGTCATTAGTGGCAGGGCTTTCCTGTTAATTTAACTTATACTTCACTCCCAGGGCATCCAGATTTTCAATGAAAGCGCTGGCTGCATTTACCTTATTGGATTTCGATACCAAACCCAGGATAAAATCATCTTCACGATCATATACCTGTAGTTTCAGTTTGTGACGTCCCTTATGCTGTTCACAAATTTTATCAAGACTATCCACTAAAAACTGATCTAACTGATCGATCGAAATTTTGACAGTTATTGATTTAGTAAGTTCCTCACCAATACTTTCCAACAGTCGGGCTGAAGTAATGCGGAATTCATGATCCTGTCCTTTCCAACTCAATTGATAAAATCCTTCAATAAAAAGAGCAGTTCCAACTTCAAACAATTCTTTGTACTTCCTGTAATCTTCATTAAACATTTTGACTTCAAGAGAGCCTCTGAAATCCTGCAGATTAAAAATCCCCCACCCTGTTCCTTTCTGTGTGATCCGATGATCAGCACTCGTTACCAATCCGGCTACTTTGAGATGTTTATCCTTATACGACATCACCATGTCTAAAGGACAATTGGTAAAATGTTCGATTTCAAGTCGGTAATCATCTAATGGATGACCAGACATGTAGATTCCAGTGATTTCTTTTTCCCTTGTTAGTTTATCAATAAGCGACCATGGTGGAGCCACCGGCATTTCAGGTTCTGTAAACATCTGCAATGAAAGGTCACCAAAAAGCGAAAGCTGTGATTGCGCCTTTTGTGCCTGTACAGATTGACCGTATCGAATAGCATGCTCGATGAGAGATTCATGTTTGTCTGTAGGGAAAAAATATTGAGCACGATGTGAACCCAGGAAACAATCCATAGCACCTCCCATCACCATGGCTTCCAATGCTTTTTTATTGACTGACTTGAGACTAACCCTGGAAGTCATATCAAAAATATTTAGGAAAGGACCATTTGCTTTGCGTTCATTGATGATGTCCTCACCTGAACCTTCACCCATATTTTTTAATGCAGACAAACCAAATCGAATGGCGCCTTTCGAATTGACTGCAAAGTTGATATTACTTTCATTCACATCAGGTGGCAACACCATTAAATTCATTCGTTTACACTCACGCAAAAAGAAATTGAGTTTGATAATATCATTTTTATTATGCGTCAGCACTGCTGACATAAATTCTGCAGGATAATGTGTCTTTAGCCATGCAGTCTGTACCGATAAAACAGTGTAAGCCGCACTATGAGATCTGTTGAAACCATAACTCGCAAACTTAGACATGATTTCGAAAATCTCATCGGCTTTAAGCGTTGGTACTCCTTTTTTAGTGGCCCCTTCAACGAAGATTTTTCTGTTCTTCTCCATCTCCTCCAGCTTCTTCTTGCCCATTGCACGGCGCAGCATATCCGCAGCACCAAGACTATACCCCGCCATCACTTGTGCTGCCTCCATGATCTGTTCCTGATAGACCATGATACCATAAGTTGGTTTTAAAAGATTGGTGAGCCATTCATGTGGATAATCAATCGGTTCTCTTCCATGTTTGCTATTGATGAACATTGGAATATAATTCATCGGGCCTGGACGATAGAGCGCGTTCATCGCAATGAGATCTTCTATATTATTGGGTTGAAGTTCACGCAGATATTTTTGCATACCCGGAGATTCAAACTGGAAGATCCCGATGGTCTCGCCTTTTTGAAAGAGAACGTAGGTCGCCGTATCATCCAAAGGAATATTTTCAGGATCGATTAATCCAATTTCAGGATATCGCTCAGCAATCATCTTGAGTGTGTCCTTGACTATTGACAACGTCTTTAACCCCAGGAAATCCATTTTTAACATTCCTGCAGATTCAACTACTCCACCTTCAAACTGTGTAACAAGTAATGTAGTCTCAGAGGAAGTACAAACGGGAATATATTGCATGATGTCACCTGGCGCGATGATGATTCCTGCGGCATGAATTCCTGTATTTCGAACCGTTCCTTCCAGTTGTTGCGCAAGGCGTAATATTTCACCTTCATGCGTATCCTGCTTCTCTATTTCGCGGAGCTTGCGGATATTATCGATATCCCGCGATTGCGCATCTTCTTCAGCTCCTTTGCCCGATTTAAAAATATGAGCCAGTGTTGTGCCAGGTGTCATGGGTATCATCTTCGCCAACCTGTCTGCATCAGGGAGCGGAAGTTCAAGCACACGACCTACATCACGGATGCTTGATTTAGCAGCCATCGTACCAAAGGTGACAATTTGAGCAACCTGATTACGGCCATATTTATTTACTACGTAATCGATGACACGTTGTCTTCCTTCATCATCAAAGTCAATATCAAAGTCAGGCATCGACACACGTTCCGGATTAAGGAATCGTTCAAAGAGTAAATTATATTTAAGCGGATCGATGTTCGTAATCTTGAGGCAGAAGGCAACTGCAGATCCAGCTCCGGATCCACGGCCCGGACCTACACTTACATCCATCGTCCGTGCTGCATTGATGAAATCCGCCACGATCAGGAAATATCCATTGAAACCCATTTTATCAATCACACTCAGTTCCCAATCGATTCGCTCTCTGACTGTAGGCGTTATTTCCTTGTACCTGTGTTTTACTCCTTCATATACAAGATGACGCAAGAACTTAGTCTGGTCATCAAATCCATGAGGTAATGGGAAATTTGGAAGTAAGACATCGCGCGATAAATTTGGAGCAGTGATCTTATCGAAGATTTCGTTTGTATTCTCAATTGCTGCAGGCAGATCAAAAAAGATCTGATTCATTTCCGCCTGCGTCTTAAAATAGAAGTCTGTACTTGGAAACTGAAAACGGCCCTGATCGGACATTTTTTTTCCGGTGTTGACACACAACAGAATATCATGCGCGCGTGAATCCTGTTCGTTGATGTAGTGAGCGTCATTAGTTGCAATGACTTTGATATTATATTTTTTTGCAAAGCCAAGCAGGATTTGATTCACCTGCTCCTGACTCATACCTGTATTATCAATTGACTCCATACCCCGATGACGCTGGAGTTCGATATAATAATCTTCGCCAAACAAATCCAGCCACCATTTTAATAATGTCTCCGCTTTTTCGAGATCACCTGTCAGAATGGTTTGTGGCACTTCTGCTCCGATGCAACAACTTGTAGCGATAAGTCCTTCATGATATTTAACCAAAAGTTCACGGTCGATACGAGGAAATCCGCTATAAGTTCCCTCAATAAATCCCATTGAACATAAGCGCGAAAGATTTTCATATCCCGCCTGGTTCTTTGCTAACAACAATTGATGATACCTAGTATCTCTTTCTCCTTTAGAAGTTTGGAATTGTTTTTTGTGCCTGTCTGCTACGAGATAAAATTCACAACCAACTAATGCTTTGAGATTTCTCTTCTTCGCTTCTGATACAAATTCAAAAGCACCAAACATATTGCCATGGTCTGTGATGGCAATTCCCTTCTGTCCATCCGCCACCGCTTTATCCATCATGGCAGGAATACGCGATGCCCCATCCAATAAGGAGTAATGTGTGTGACAATGGAGGTGGATGAATTCAGGCATCTGTTTAAGTTAATAGTTAATAACTAATAACTAATAGTTAAAATTTAAGAGAACTTCTGTTAGCCTTTGAAGGAAAAATACACCCCTTTAGGGGATGGTGGCAGAAGCGGAGAAATCAGGCTTATTAGAGGATCTCTTAAAAGTTACAACATAATAGTTATGAATCGGAAATTACAGACTATTTCCATTTTAAACAGGGAAACGTTATTGTGTGTAGGAAATAATTTATTTATTTTTAAGCACTTCACACTTTAAAATTTACCAGTTATGAAACAATCTCCATTATTGGACAAAAGTTTTTTGTTTGCGCTTTCAATTGTGCGATTCACTCAAGAACTACAATTCAGTTCTAAAGAGTATGTGTTAAGCAAACAGGTTCTTCGAAGCGGCACTGCTGCTGGTGCTTTGCTGAGAGAAGCGGAATTCGCCGCTAGCCCTGCTGATTATATTAATAAGTTCACAGTTGCTTTGAAAGAAGCAAATGAAACCGAATATTGGCTTCTGCTTATTCACCGAAGTGGCAATATGCAGGCAGAGCTTTTTGATTCACTGCACATCTCATGTACTGAATTCATTAAGATGCTAATATCCTCGATCAACACTTTGAAAAAACGCCATTTCAAAACTAAATTATGACACCCTTTGATAGGACTTTAAACTATTAGTTATTAACTATTAGTTTTTAACTATTGCCTTAAATGTCGAAAAGCCCGAACACACATTTGGTCAGGCTTTTTCGACTAAGGTCTCAAAATAAGAAAACTACTTTTTTATGCTGCGGGATTTACACCCCGGAGATGTCATATGTTGCTAATAGAACGATCGGAAACTATCAAAAGTTTCTATATATATAGAAATTATTAATTGGTCACGCGGTCCCTTTGGAAGGCCTAAAGGTATCAGAATTCGCCTGATGTCCAAGGATTCTGGACCGTTTTTTCTCCTTGCGAAAACCATTCCCGTTTCAAATCCTGGTTAATAGATCATATAAAACCTTTTTATAATGCATTATATATTTAATGAAATTATAATATGATTAAAGAAAAAAATGCACCTGCTTAAAATCGATTGGAAAAATGGCTTCTTTTGGTCACTGTGAGTTTTTGATCAGGCGAATCTTATGCAGGGATTAGATAAATTTTTAGATTTTATCTTTTCGTTTATCTTCGCCTCCCACCCGCCCGGGTGCTGAAATTGGTAGACAGGCATGTTTGAGGGGCATGTGTCCAATAGGATGTGAGGGTTCGAGTCCCTCCCCGGGCACCCTTTCACTTCTAAGCGTGAAGATCTCTCACCTTTTGCAGAAAAGGAGAAGCAAAAACAAATCCTTGAAGGGTTTCATTATTCGAGGT
>JALYSC010000484.1:0-943 GCA_030855005.1 Bacteroidota bacterium
AATAACAGGTTTGGCAACCCAAACCGCATGACCTGTTCCCCAGGGACGATCACGATCAGTAGGGGCAACAAATGATGACGGAAGATTGGTCAGTTCCTGATACACGTAATCAGTATCCATTCGTCCTTTCATCTTTGGCTCAAATGCTTCTTTAAAATTATCCGCAAAAAAATCACGTATGATAAAGACCACATGGTTAAATCCTGCGCGGTGAGCATCATAGAGACTATAATCTATAATGGTCTCACCATTAGGCCCAAAGGCATCCATTTGCTTCAACCCCCCATAACGACTACCCATTCCGGCAGCCAATACCACTAGAGAAACCCGGTCTTTATTGTGCATTAAATTTTTGCTTCAAATGTTAATTTGGAATGGCAAAATAACAGAAATCAACCTCTGTTGTTTTAGGACAGCCTTCTGACCTGCCCCAAAAGCCGGATACAGAGTTCCGAAGATAGCCTATGGATTGTTACTTTTGCCTCAGTATTATACAATAGCACCTGGTATGCATCGCAAAGAACATCTTATATCTCCTTCCATTTTATCTGCCGATTTCGGGGCAATTTATGAGGCAGTGGAACTGATTAATATCAGTGAAGCGGATTGGTTCCACATCGATATTATGGATGGGATGTTTGTTCCAAATATCAGCTTTGGATTTCCGGTCATGGAGGCTATTCAACGTAAGGCAACCAAGCCGATGGATGTCCATCTTATGATCGAGAAACCTGAACGGTATATTGAAAGATTCAGAAGTGCGGGTGCAGAAGTGATCACAGTGCATTATGAAGCCTGCACACATCTCCATCGCGTCATTCACCAGATTAAGGAGAGTGGTGCGAAAGCCGGAGTTGCTGTTAATCCGCATACTCCAGTCACTTTATTAGCAGATATTCTGGAAGATGTTGATCTGATCCTGATCATGTCAGTCAATCCTGGT
>JALYSC010000484.1:953-2732 GCA_030855005.1 Bacteroidota bacterium
CAGAAATTCATCTATCAGCCGATTCCAAAAGTGATGCAGCTCAAACAAATGCTTGACGAAAGAAATTTGTCGCCGTATATAGAAGTGGATGGAGGTATTGGGTTGCATAATGCTGAAAAAGTATTGCAGGCCGGGGCCAATGTTCTCGTCGCAGGCAATGCTGTATTAGGTGCGGCTGATCCATTACACGTCATTTCCTCATTAAAGGCTATCGGAAAAGATCTTTTCAAAAATATTCCTGCCTGACCATCGTTCGCATGAGGATGAAGTATTTCGTTACACTTGTTGTATCTTTTTTGGCATTCCAACTTTGGTCTCAAGACGTCACTGTCTTTGGGATTATTACTGATCAGCAAAACAACGAGCCTGTAGAATTCGTCAGTATTATCGCTGAAGAATTTTCAAGATCAACTCAATCAAACGAGAAAGGAGAATTCGAATTAAAGATTCCTGCACAAAATGCAACTGTTATATTAATTCGACGAACGGGTTTTGAACATACGCAAGTAAATATTCCTGCCATCGAACCGGGTAAACAATATCGCCTCGACCTTAGTCTTGCATTATCCGCATCCGCAAAAGAAGTTATCATCACTGCCGAAAGAATGGAAGATGCAGGTATGGTCAGAGAGAAGGTCGATGAATTAAAACTCTTACCAAGCACTACAGGTAATCTCGAATCGATTCTTCCACACATCGCATTAGGAGCCAGTAGCGGTACAGGCGGTGAACTCACTTCACAATACAATGTACGTGGAGGCAATTATGATGAGAACCTGGTATACGTCAATGATTTTGAAATCTACAGGCCACTATTGGTACGGACGGGTAATCAGGAAGGACTTAGCCTTCCGAATCTTGATCTAATACGTGATCTGAGTTTTTCTTCTGGAAGTTTTGAATCGAGATACGGGGATAAGATGTCCTCTGTTTTAGATGTACGATATAAATTACCCGATAGTCTTCGCGGTTCATTTTCAATAAGTCTGCTAGGGGCAACAGGTCATCTTGAAGACAGTAAGGTGATTGGAAAAGATCCATATAAACGATGGAGATATTTGGTCGGAGTTCGATACAAAACAAATCAATATCTGCTTGGCTCGCTCGATGTGAAAGGAGAGTATAGTCCATCCTTCACCGATTATCAAATCTATACAACGTATGATCTTTCACGTGATTGGCAACTTGGTTTGCTTGCTAATCTCAACAGAAATAAATATGATTTTATTCCTGTCAGCAGCAATACTGCAAGTGGTCTTATAAGTTTTGCATTACGATTATCTACTGAATTTGAAGGCGCAGAAAGTGATTTGTTTGTCAATGGAATGACAGGAGTTTCTTTAGCCTATGTACCAGACAGAGAAAAGAATCCACTCTTCGTGAAATTCCTCGTATCTGGTTATCGCAGTCTGGAATTGGAGAATCTTGATATACTAGGTAATTACAGATTGAGTCAGATTGAAACAAGCATTAACGATCCTGAAGCTGGTGAGGAAGTTTCATTACTGGGCAGTGGTATTCAGCACGCTTATAGCCGCAATGTATTGCAGGTGAATATTCTTAATGCAGAAGTGAAAGGCGGGGTTGAATTTCAGCAAAGTAAAAGCAAAACTCACTTTTTACAATCAGGGATCAAAGTAGGATACGAAGATGTCACCGATAAGATTCACGAATGGGAACGTCTGGATAGCGCAGGATTTTCCTTGCCGTATGATCCCGCTACATTGGAGTTACAGTATTTTCTAAATTCCAATCGGGATCTGCAATCCATTCGATTAT
>JALYSC010000095.1 GCA_030855005.1 Bacteroidota bacterium
GATCACGGGAACACAGGATTACGGGATCACAGGGTCATAGGAACACAGGAACACAGGAACACGGGAAGAAAGGACAAGCGAAATTCTTCATGGATCGTTTCGACTTCACTCAACGAACGAACAACTTTAACGGTCACTGAGCGCCGTCAAAGTGCCCTAACCCAAGCGCAGTCGAAATGACAAAATGTTGATACGATTGAAATGACAAACGAAAAATAAAAATCGAAAACCTAAATCAAAAATCTTCATACCTGTGATCCCGTGCTCCTGTGATCCCGTGATCCACCAATTTGAAATCATTAAATAAACAAAAAACAAAAACAACTCAATAGTCATGTCCACGAGTTTCCGCAAACAAGAAATCAATTCTGCCGCCGCACGACTGTTCGGTGAAAAAGGATTTGCGGGGTGCTCGGTGAGAGATATTGCAAATGAAGTTGGACTGGGAGCGGCAAGTTTGTACAATCACATTGGATCAAAAGATGAGTTGCTTAACACAATCTGTTTTCGATGTGCAAATGCATTTTTGGAGGGGATGAAAGAGATCGATACTAAAGGCAAAACTCCGGAAGAAAAAATCAGGGAACTTATTCGTCTTCAAATCCATATTGCTTTACAGGATAGCAGCTCAGTGACAGTTTTTAATGACGAATGGAGACATCTCCAGGAACCACAACTCACTGAGTTTCTCGATTTGCGCCGCATATATGAACGGGCGTATCTTCGGATTCTGAAGGAAGGGATTGATCTGCAGTATTTCGTTGATACCGATCCTTATCTCATGTACCAACTCATCCTGTCATCCTTACGATGGCTGCACCAGGCAGGTGTAAAGAAGATCAAACAAACAGAAGAGCAACTTACAGAACAAATCACAACACTTTTAATAAAAGGTATCGCCATATGAATGTCATAGATATCGAAAGAGGTTTTCAGCAAAAGATTGATGAAGACATCCGCATCGAACCACGCGACTGGATGCCGGATAATTATCGGCAAACCCTGATACGTCAGATAAGTCAGCATGCTCATTCTGAAATTGTCGGAATGTTGCCCGAAGGAAATTGGATTACTCGTGCTCCGTCACTGCGAAGAAAAGTTGCTCTGCTCGCCAAAGTACAGGATGAAGCCGGTCATGGTTTATATCTCTATAGTGCAGCAGAAACTTTAGGTGCACAACGCGATGAATTATTTGACCAGCTTCATACAGGACAAGCGAAGTATAGCAGCATCTTTAATTACCCAACATTGACTTGGGCAGACATGGGTGCTATCGGATGGCTTGTCGATGGTGCTGCGATCCTAAATCAAATACCATTGTGCCGTTGTTCCTATGGGCCTTACGCCCGCGCGATGGTGCGAGTGTGCAAGGAAGAAAGTTTTCATCAACGCCAGGGTTTTGAAATCATGGACACTTTATGCAAAGGTACTCCGGTACAAAAAGCCATGGCACAAGATGCACTCAACCGATGGTGGTGGCCAAGCCTCATGATGTTTGGACCTAATGACAAAGAATCAACCCATACAGCGCAATCCCAAAAATGGGGGATCAAACGATTTACAAATGATGAACTGCGTCAAAAGATGGTGGACATGTGTGTGCCCCAGGCAGATCATTTAGGGATTACCATCCCAGATCCCAAACTTAAGTGGAACGAAGAACGAGGTCATTATGATTTTGGAGAAATCGATTGGGATGAATTCTGGAAAGTTGTAAAAGGAAATGGCCCATGTAATAAAGAACGTCTTGCCGCGCGAGTCAAAGCATGGGAAGAAGGTGCATGGGTTCGTGAAGCAGCAACTGCGTACGCAAAGAAAAAAGAAAATCAAATCACTAGTCAATCACAGGCAGTATGAAATCATGGCCTTTATATGAAGTGTTTATCCGCTCGAAAGCAGGTCTCCATCACAAACACGTAGGAAGTCTTCACGCAGCCGATGCACAAATGGCAATTGAAAATGCGCGCGATGTATATTGCCGTCGCAATGAAGGGTCAAGTATCTGGGTTGTATTATCATCAGAGATCATTGCTTCCAATCCTACTGAGAATGAAGAATTATTTGATCCAGCTGAAGATAAGATCTACAGGCATCCGACGTTTTATGAAGTTCCTGACGGAGTCAAACATTTATAATATTTGGGATGGTTGGTGAGCTGTAGCACAAGGATTGGTTGAGCGGGTCGAACCATGGGATTTTGGAATTATTCGAAGATTCGATTTTCACGGCCGCTAAGTACACTAATTACACAAAAATTAAATTGTAAAAAATACAATAAGTCTAGCGTCTAAAATCTATCATCTTTTAATCTCACGTCAAACGCTCAATTACTACAGAATATATAAATTCAAATATGAACGTCATCCTCACAATACTTTGCTTTCTCACCATGCTTCAATGCAGTAATACAACTCCTCCACCTTCAGAGCAGGCTGTTGTGGTTGAGAATGACACCGTACCTAAACCAAAAGATACGGTTGCTATAAAAACAGAAGAAAAAGAAATATTCACCACAGACTATATCATGGGTCAATTTGATCCCGCCAAACATCCAGCGTTTGAAGTAATAGATATCAAGTATGCTGATCGTGAAGGTTTATATCTAAGGAAGGATACTTACAAGGCTTTCCGCGAAATGTATAATCATGCGCTGAAAGCTGGAATCCGGTTACAGATCAGATCTGCTACACGTAATTTCAATTATCAAAAAGGTATTTGGGAATCGAAATGGACGGGCGAAAAACTGATAGAAGGTGGAGAGAATCTCGCGCAGACAACTCCCGATCCTAAAGCAAGGGCAATGAAAATATTACGATATAGTTCGATGCCTGGATCGAGTCGTCATCACTGGGGTACTGATATTGATCTTAATAATTTTGACAACAGCTGGTTTGCTGCCGGAGAAGGTCTGAATATGTATAACTGGCTAAAAGCACATGCTGCAGAACATGGTTTTTGTCAACCGTATACTGCCGGACGTCCCGCCGGTTATTTGGAGGAGCGATGGCACTGGTCGTATTTGCCGGTTTCAAAAGAATTGACAGAGCTTGCCCGCAAATCTTTGAAGAATGAGATGATCAAAGGTTTTTTGGGAAGTGAGACTGCAGTGTCAATCGATGTGGTAAAAAAGTATGTGTTGGGGATTGATGAGCAGTGTATTCATTAGGCGGGGCGGTTGCAGGGAAGTGGCAGGGATTGCATGGAGTGGCAGGGAGTTTAGAGTGTAACCTGTATTACGAGTCTGGCGTGGATTTGACAAGCTCAACATAAATCTGGAATCTAACAAACTGATATCAAAAATTCATACATCGTAATTCCTAATTCCTAATTCCTAATCATTTATGGCTTATACAGAATCAAATATGTTACCTCTTGGCAGTGTGGCGCCGCGATTTGAATTGCCGGATACGGTGTCGGGGAAAAATATACGATTAGAAGAACTGGCATCTGATCAGGCAACTGTGGTGATGTTTATTTGCAATCATTGTCCTTATGTCATTCATGTGAATGATGAACTGGTGCGACTGGCAAATGATTACATTAAAAAAGGTGTAGCATTTGTAGCAATAAGTTCGAATGATGCTGAGAAATATCCGGACGATGGACCCGAGAAAATGAAAGAACTTGCGGAAAAATTACAATATCCATTTCCATACTTGTATGATGAAAGTCAGAATGTGGCGCGGGCATTCGATGCGGCATGTACACCTGACTTTTATGTCTTCGATAAAGATTTGAAATTGGTCTATCGGGGAAGACTGGATGACTCACGACCTAAAAGCGGAACACCATTAACAGGAAAAGATTTGCGTGCTGCACTGGATGCTGTTATTGAAGGAAGTGAAATTCCTGAGAAGCAATATCCAAGTGGGGGATGTAATATCAAGTGGAAAAATTAGGTAGGGCATTGCAGGGTGTGGCAGGGCAATTGCAGGGTGTGGCAAGGAAGGCTTTGTGTGCTTTATACTATAGTTTTCAGCTATCAACTATCAACTATCCACTAATCATTTGATTTTTTAATATAATCTGCAGCAAGATTTTTCAAGGCTACATATTCTTTCAGTTTTGTTTTTAATTTCTCAATTGGGAAACCAAAATAAGAGTGACCTCCTTCCAGGTCTTTATTGACTCCTGATTGAGCATAGATGATTGTCTTATCGCCGATACGCACATTTTGTTTGATGCCGACTTGTCCATAAATGGTACAGTCATCTCCGATTATCGTTTTTCCTGCGATACCGACCTGAGCAGCGAGCAAACAATTTTTCCCAATCACGACGCCATGTCCGATCATAACCTGGCAATCAATTTTTGTACCTGCTCCGATGATTGTATCACCACTCACACCCTAAGCAATAGTGGTTCCCGCACCGATCCAGACATCGTCTTCAATCATCACCCGACCACATCCTGTCCATGCCTGAAATCCTTCGGGCCATTTTTTAAAATAAAATGCTTGTGTACCGATGATTGCTCCCGAATGCACCACCACTCTATCTCCGAGATAACTATAAGGTCGGATCACAGCACCAGCATGGATGTGGCAGTTTTTTCCGATTCGCACATTTTGCCCAATGATGGCGCCAGGTTCGATGATCGCACTTTCATCAACTTCATAATTTTCTATGCCTTCAGTATTAAGAGATAACGAAGGCCGAAATTTATTGACGATAATCTCATATGCCAAAAATGGCTGATCAACAATCATTAGAACTTTTCCGGGAGGACATTCCATCTCTGCAGGAACGATGATCGCACTTGCAGCAGAATTTAAAGATGCACTATAATATTTTGGATGGTCGACGAAAGTGATGTCCCATTCGCGGACTTTATGGATTTCGTTTACCCCATTGAGAAAAAGGCCAGCTTCACCCACCATCCGGGCATTAATCCAGGAAGCTATTTCTGTGACCGGTACGGGTGAAGGAAAGTCCATATTTCTCTATTTTGACATAAATTTACAAAACACCATCTGTTACGTCAGTGATACTGATAAAACTGTGTGTATTGTTTGTTACTTTGACACATTGTTGAGAAAGTTGAGCATGGCTTTCTTCGAAAGCCATCAGTTTAGAAAGTTTAGAAAAATTATTTATTTCTAAACTTTCTAAACTAAGGATATTGAAAGTATCGTGACTAAACTTTCTCAACGCACGGTCTAATCAACAATCACCCTAATAGAATAACTTCCAACTAGTAAAAAACTCTGCGCATGACGACTTTATCCAGAAGACAATGGCTGCAAAAAAGTGCAATGGCCACAGCGATATTGCCCATCACAGGATGGTACGATCCCTTTTTGCAAACGTCAAAATATTATTCACAAAGGCAATATAGTTCTGATGGAGCTATTCGATTGGGGCTGAATGAAAATGCATACGGTCCAAGTGAAGCAGCAAAAAAAGCAATTATAGAAAGTCTTTCCGAAGCTAACCGATATCCAAGACAATTTATTACTGATCTAAAAGCCAAAATCGCAGAACGTGAGAATCTGACTCCTGATCATGTGATGATCACTGCAGGCTCGACCGAACTACTTGGTCTTGCCGGATTATATTTCGGCCTTCATGGAGGAGAGCTGTTAGCGTGTCATCCGACTTTTGATTTTCTGATGCTGTATGCAGAAAAACTGGGCTGCAAATGGAATCGCACACCACTTACTGCAGATCACCAATATGATTTGGAAGCTTTAAGCCGCCAAACAAGTGACAAGACAAAATTGATTTTCGTGTGCAATCCAAATAATCCTACAGGTGTTGAAATCCCATATCCGGTGTTGCAGGATTTCTGTAAAGCACATGCTTCCAATTATCCTGTTTATATCGATGAGGCTTATCTCGAATTAAGTTCGAATGGGAAAAAAGCAAGCATGAGTCATTTGGTTGCTGAATTGCCAAAGCTAATTGTAGCCAGAACCTTTTCAAAAGTTTTCGGGCTTGCGGGAATGCGAATTGGATATGCAATTGCCCATCCTGATATCATCAAAGGAATGACTGAGCTACATACTGGTCGATCCATCACACTATCGTGTGCCGCAGCTGCCGCAGCGACTGCCTGCATGGATGATAAAGCATTTGAAAATTACAGCCGCACCAAGATTATCGAGGGCCTTGAAATGACTTCAAAAGCATTTACAATGTGGGGAGTTGATCATTTACCTTCTGTTGCTAATTTTATCTTTTTTAAAAATGATAGATTCTCCATGGATCCAGTCAAAGCATTTGCGCAGGATAATATTTATCTCAGAAGCTATGATTATTATCCCGGATGGACCCGCGTCAGCATTGGCACAACAGAAGAAATGAGTGCGTTTATTTTGGCAGGGAAGAAATATTTAGCGTAAGCATTCACACTGTTTAAACGCTAATTGACGCAGAGCTATTTAAAAATCAATTTGCGCAGATTTGACCCACTGATTTCACTGATTTCTCTGATTCAGCATTACAGATTCAACAATATGGTTAAATACTTACAAACCGTTCACCGGGTTTACGCTAATTGACGCAGAGTTATTTAAAAATGAATTTGCGCAGATTTGAGCCACTGATTCACTGATTTTCACTGACTTGAGGATTACAGATTCAATCATTGGATCTTTGGTTTCATCTACCATTTATCTTTTAGTTTTTATCTTTTAACTTTTTATGTCTTAATGTGCTTCTAACCAATTCACCCCTGACCCCATCCCAACTTCAATCGGAACCGGAAGATTAGGAATCGCATGTTTCATTTTGTCTTCAACAATCTTTTTAAGTTGTACTTCTTCAGGTTTGTAGAGATCGAATACAAGTTCGTCATGCACTTGTAAGAGCATGCGGGACTGAAGTTTTTGTTTTTTAATCTCGTGGTGAATATCTATCATCGCGAGTTTGATCATGTCGGCGGCAGATCCCTGAATTGGTGAATTGATTGCATTTCGTTCTGCAGAACTGCGCACAGTTTGGTTTTTTGAATTGATGTCCCGTAGATACCGACGGCGCTTGAGCATCGTTTCGATGTAACCTTTTTCGCGCGCGAAAGAAATCGTTTCAGTCATGTAATTTTTAATGCCGGGAAATTTCATGAAATAGTTATCAATGATCTCCTTGGATTCACTTCTTGATATTCCCAAAGTCTGACTCAATCCAAAAGCAGATTGTCCGTATGCCAAACCGAAATTGACGGCTTTAGCACGACGGCGCATTTCTTTGGTAACGTCAGCAAGTGGAACATCAAAGACTTTCGAAGCCGTTGTAGAGTGAATGTCTTCTCCGGCATGGAAGGCTTCCATCATCCCCGGATCCAGGGTGATGGCAGCAATGATCCGTAATTCAATTTGTGAATAATCCGCACTTAAGATCAGGTGATCAGTATCTTTTGGAATAAATGCTTTGCGGATCTCTCTTCCGCGATCCGTACGAATTGGAATATTCTGAAGGTTTGGATTATTGGAGGCCAGTCGGCCCGTTGCTGCAATGGTCTGGCCAAAAGTTGTGTGAAGCCGATTAGTAGATGGATTCACCAGCATGGGCAATGCATCTACATACGTAGACTTCAATTTCGTAAGCTCACGGTAATTGATGATATGATCGATGATCTCATGTTTTTCACGAAGCGGAGCCAATACATCTTCACTCGTGCCATATTGACCTGTCTTCGTCTTTGCACCTTCGTATGGGATCTTGAGATGTTCGAATAATATATCCCCCATTTGTTTTGGAGAATCGAGATTAAATTCAACACCGCTTAAGCCATATATTTTACTCCGCATGTCGAGCAATTCCACCTGGAGCAACTTGGAATATTCATTTAAAAAAGGAACATCGAGATTGATACCATGAACTTCCATTTCAGTTAGTACATGGATCAATGGAAATTCAAGTTTGCGCGTGAGCTCTTCACTGTCAACATCGCGCAACATCTTATCTGTGATCGGCTTCAATTGCAAAGTGATATCTGCATCTTCTGCTGCATACTCTGTGATGCGCTCCAGGTCAATATCCTGCATGGACAATTGATTTTTGCCACGCTTACCAATTAGATCAGAAATGGGAACTGGCGAATAACCCAGGTACGTTTCTGCCATGATGTCCATTTTGTGGCGGATGTGTGCATCGGCTACATAATGCGCTACCATGGTATCATAAATCGGATCAGCAACTTCGATTCCATACAACATCAAAAGCTTCATATCGAACTTGATGTTGTGACCTACTTTGAGTGCGTTTTGATTCAAAAATGCCTGAGCGAATTCCTGCACAATTTTTTTGGCTTCATTAAAATCCAAAGGTGTTGGAACATAATATGCTTCACCGGCTTTCATCGAAAATGACATACCTACCATTTCCATATCAGACTCAAGACCGGTAGTCTCAGTATCAAATGCAAATTCAGTTGCCGCTAGAAGTTTATTGACTAGATCAGCACGTTCTTCGGCAGTCTTTACAGAATAATAAGTGTGCGGTGTATTGGATATATTTTTTCCCTTAGCTACAGATTCATATTCTGAAGGGGTTTCATTATTTCCAAATAAATCACCTTGTTTGGAACCTGACACTGGGGTGGTAGGAGGTGCAGCTACATTAGATTCATACGAATCACCAATGACTCTTTTGCCTAATGCACGGAATTCAAGTTCAATGAAGATGGCAGATAATTTTGCTGCATCAGGTGGCTCCAGGATGAGACGCTCAGGCTCGAACGGAACGGGTGCATCCAATAATATTGTTGCGAGTTTTTTAGAATCAATCGCAGCTTGTTTACTTGCAATTAGTTTTTCCTGAAGCTTACCTTTGATCTCACCGACTTTTTCATAGAGTTGTTCGACACTATGATAATCATGGACAAGTTTCATGGCTGTTTTTTCGCCGACACCTGCTACACCGGGAATATTATCCACAGCGTCACCCATGAGTGCGAGGATATCGATTACCTGTTCAGGCTTGTGGATATCATAATTAGTAATCACTTCTTTGACACCGAGGACTTCTGCATCACCACCCTGCCTGCCAGGTTTGTAAATGAAAATATTCTCAGAGACAAGCTGACCGAAATCTTTATCTGGTGTGACCATGTACACGCAATAACCTTCCCTTTCGGCGCGCTTTGCCAGGGTACCAATCACATCATCGGCTT
>JALYSC010000485.1 GCA_030855005.1 Bacteroidota bacterium
AGGTATGCTCCCAATTGTTGAAAACATTCCGCAAATCATACACCAGGTTTGTTTTTCAGTTGCGCCAGGAGATGAATTAACTATCGCGGAGGACTTCATTACAGATTTATCAACTAGTGTATTTATAGATCCGGATCAGTATGTCACAGAGTTTCCATCTTTCATGCCATTCGATATTGAGCGAACAGGATTGACTCCGCCATTGCCACAATCTGATATGGTTGAATGTCCTGCAGATGCAGTACCCCCTACACCACCAGTAGTTGTCGATCAGTGCGGTAATTCAGTGCCGGCTATGCTCATCTCAGTATCAGATGAAGCTATGCCAATCACCTGCGAAGGAATACGCATCTATATATTTGAATACACAGACTGTTCTGATTTTACTACTTCCTGGACATATACTTATACAATAGAAAGAACTACCGAACCCGCAGAAGTAAACGGACCTGTTCCTTTCGAAGATGATGTGGTAGGAATTGAGAATGCAACAGCACCAACACTTCCTGTAGTAGAAGATGTATGTGGACTTGAACTTGATGCGGTATTAGTCTCTGTTACAGATTTCCCGAACCCAATTATTTGTAGTGGCACACGCGAATATCTATACCGATGGACGGACTGTGATAATTTGACCTTCGAATGGACATTTACATATACAATTGACAATATGCCGGAAGTCATCTGTCCGGCAAATATTACTGTCTGCCACAACGAACCTGCCTTTACTTTAACGGGTGGATCACCCACAGGTGGTACATACGCTGGAGCCGGTGTTAGCATGAACATGTTTAGTGCGTTTAGTGCAGGATTAGGAACTCACACGATTACATATACTTATACTAATGCCCAGGGTTGCAGTGATTTCTGCACATTTACTATTCAGGTAAATCCAATTCCTGTCATCATGTGCAGACCCAACGCGGCAGTATGTATTTTTGAGGATCCATTTATTATTACAGGAAATGCACCGTCAGGAGGTGTCTATACAGGCGTGGGTGTGACCGGCAATATGTTTGATCCTGCATTAGCCGGCCTTGGACCTCACCTGATTACGTACACCGTGGTAGGTCTAAACGGTTGTAGCAATTCATGTTCATTTACTTTCACAGTAACGAATTGTCCAGGTGATCCCGAAATAGAAATTATACTACTTGACCATTGTAATCCGGAACAAAATGGGATGTGTTTTGACTCCACTAATTGCTGTGAAAACATAGTCTGCTATGGCATTCAGTATACTCCCGGGCATTCTGGTACATTAACAACGTATACAACAGGCTTCTTAACAAGCTGCGTTGACGGTGAATCTCCAATTGATACCAATTATTCCTGTGTTATGACAGATAATAGTTTTGATATTGGAGAATGCGCAGTTGCTCCATTCCAGACACTATTTAATAGTTCCGGATTTGAAGGAAACGTACCCATTACGGCGGGATTGCCTGTCGTCATACATCAGGTATGTTTCCACATAACACCTGGAACAACCCTCACGATTTCAGAAGATTTTATTACTGATTTGACAGCAAGTATTGATTTGACTGGAGGCAGTTTGGTTACTGAATTCCCAACTTTTGATGAATACATGATTTCAAGAACAGGACCTGTGCTGCCTATGAATGGGTTTGCAACAGTAGAATGTGTTGATGATATTGTTCCTCCAACTCCACCTGTAGCATTCGATCAATGTTGCAGCGAAGTGATTGGAACACTAACGTCCTCTACTTTTGTGCCAGTTCCTATGACATGCGGATCACAGGTTTTTGTTTATACTTATGAAGACTGTGGAGGAGCAGTAAGTACCTGGACATTCACATACTATATTGTTCATGAGTCTGGTCCTTCTTTGGCAGGTATGCCTGTTTCGACTACAACCACTATTCAATGCGCAACGCAAGCCGGCAATCATGAGCTTCCGGTAGTCATTGATGTTTGCGAAAACGTACTGACTGCACCTATGCCAATTATCAGCGGCACCTATACAACGTGCGAAGGCACAATCACCTACACTTACAATTATGTGGATTGTTCAGGATTACCATTCCAATGGATATTCACTTACATCGTTGATCATACAACAGCTCCTTCTCAGATAGGCGGACCTGTTCCTATTGCGTCAAATGTATATTGCAATCTGGATGCAACCCCACCAACTAATCTTCCTGTAGTGAAAGATTTCTGTGGTAACACAATCTCTCCTCCCGTACCTACCGTAGGAGGATCCGGGACGTGCGGTGGCACAGTGACATACACTTATGTATATGTTGATTGTTCAGGATTACCTTACACCTGGGTATATACTTATACTTTAGAGTGTGCAGCTATTCAGGTAAAAGTATTCCTTGAAGGTCCATACGATATCAATACAAACCTGATGAGATCAGATCTGAATTTTCACCATCTGCTGCCAGGTCAAAACAAGTTATTGTCACCTGATTTCGGTGTCCAGGTTTTTGCTCCTTATACTCCATTTGGTCAGCCCTATACTGTGGCTCCGTGGAACTATGTGGGTAATCTGGGCTTGAACTATGGAGATGCTTCATCCCCGGGAGCGCCGATGGGTGTCATTCCATATCCGCTTAATGTGGTAGACTGGATACTCGTAACAGTTCGTCATAATGGATTACTACCAGCTAATAATATTTGGACATGTGCAGGCTGGGTACACCGCGATGGTACAGTGACATTCCCTGAAAACTGCGGCACTCCAACCATTAA
>JALYSC010000096.1:0-1656 GCA_030855005.1 Bacteroidota bacterium
GCATTGGACTTAATGATGGCGCGGGTATTGGCTTTGGAGCAAAAGTAGGATACTCTTGGTTTCTGAATGATGGATTAGCAATTGAACCAGCCCTTTATTTCCAGAGTGTTGGAAATGATGGTGATGCATTTGACTATTCTTCATTCGGTCTAAGCATTGGCATTCAGGGATTTGCTAACCATGATCACAGTATGGAATAGTCAGAAAAAATCTTTATAAAAAAGGCCATCTAAAAGATGGCCTTTTTTTTTGCCCCGACATCAAATTTTCTTTCATCTCCTATACTTCAATGCGGATATTCTGTAACTATTCCGAATTTTGCATCATCAATTTTCGCCGTTCGCAGTTAGACGCCCCTCTAGCTTTTAGAGCCCTCACCAGTATTTTTTAACCCACAAATTATTGAACTATGAAATCACGTTTTCTATCCACCTTATGTGGATTCGCATTTTAATTCATTCTGACCACAGGATGCCAGAAAGAAGAACTAACCACTAATGACAAAATAGAAGTCAGAGCTCCTGATTGTACGCCTTCGACACCTTCCTGGACAAACACTCTTGCTTGTACCGGAACTAATGTATCTGTGACATTTTGTAACGGCCAGGCAATCGATTGTGGTCATACACAAATCCAATGGTGGAATGGCACCGAATGGGTCCAGGTTGCCATGGGCACACCTTCTGGTGGATGCCTTTCTTATACCATAACTGCAGCTCAAACCGGATCTTACCAGTTCAGGGCTAAATGGAATTCAACAGGGAGTCCTGCATCCTGCCCTGGCTGTAACATTCAATTTAATGATGTACCAGTATTCGTATTGAATGTAGCACCATGTGATGATTGCGAAATAGAAGGAAACACTTTTACAGGAACTGCAGATGCAGGGTCCTGCGATGGAACACGTGGAGCAACCTATGTCGTTGGATCTGAGGATGGATTAGGGTACGTAAAAGTACAGGGTGGACTTACCAACTTTACCGGAGCTAATGCCCAGGTGTATATCAATGGTACTCTAGTTGTATTCAACTCTACATCATCAGATGGTTGGCTCACAGGCGTAGTTGATGGTTATACTGTAGGTCAGCATACACCAGGTGGAAGCTCTAATCGTAACATTAGAGTTACAGGAGCAATAGGTGGATGTGATACACTAACCATACATGTACTATGGTCATCTACTAATACCGGAACTACTATTACGGGCTCCTGGTCAGCTAAAGACACTGCAGGTCTTGACGTAGCGCCGCCGGTGGACGAATTAGAATGTGCACTCTAGTTGTTTTGAAAGTCAATAAGTAATATAAAAGCCACCTGGTTCTGATCAGGTGGCTTTTTTTGCTTTAAATACTAAGGATAAATCTTTGTCTGATTGAATAAATAAAGCAGCATTTTAGCGCAAGCTGTATCTCCATAATCGTTAGTGTTAAAGAATCAGAACCTTTATAATTATACTTTACATGGTACTGATTTTGTATATTTCATGCTAATAAGAGAGCGAAAACCCTGTATTTGAACAGATTTAGCTTACTTCTCAAGGGCTTATATATAAAAAAATTCATCAACTAAATTTCTGTCTATTCAGGAATCTTTACAGACTCGAGGTTATGGTAAAAAGACTGGCATTTTATATCTCACTGGCACTTATTTTAACAG
>JALYSC010000096.1:1666-9075 GCA_030855005.1 Bacteroidota bacterium
TTTTAACAGTGTCCGCTGTCAAAGGACAGGATATCCACTTCTCACAGTTTTATATGTCTCCGCTGACACTCAATCCGGCGCTGACAGGTGTAATGAATTGTAATACCCGTATAGTAGGTAACTATCGGAACCAATGGGCTTCTGTCCTTGGGAAAGCAGCCTACAATACTTATAGCGTTTCCTATGATCAGAAAATGCCTGTAGGCCGTTATGATTATTTCGGCTTCGGCGGAAATATCTGGTCAGATGTCGCAGGTTCACTGGACTTCCAGACCCTGACGTTAAAATTATCAGGTGCTTATAGCCGCCGAGTAGGTGGTGACAGGAGAAAATCACATTACATCGTGGTTGGAGCTGAAGCCGGTGTATCACAGCGAAGTATTGATTTTCTTAATGCCCGTTGGCCAGTTCAGGTTACTGACGGAGAATTTAACGGAGGTATTCCTTCTGGCGAAGCAGACTTACCAGATAATTTCCTTTTTGGTGATATTGGCGTCGGTGCACTATGGTTCTCTATCCTGGGCAAACATTCCAATTTCTATATCGGTGGTGCTTTTAATCACTTAAACCAGGCAAATCTTTCTTTCTACAAGAATGTAAATCAAACTGTAGAAAAGTACTATAACAAGTCTGTTCTTCATTTTGGAGGTGAATTCCCAATGGGTGGCGGAAATGTATCACTCGTTCCGGGTGGTGTTTTCTTCAAACAAGGACCTTCCCTTGAAATTAATGCAGGTAACAGCTTCCGATTCAACCTTGATGACGGAGGAGCTGATCAATCCTTCCAGTTTGGTGGTTGGATCCGTTTGGCACGCCATTTCGAAGATCCTATCCTGGTAGACGCGATCATCCTTTCTACTCGCTTCGATTATGAGAACTGGGGTATTGGATTCAGCTATGACATCAATGTCTCCAGCCTTTCTAAGGAAAGTCGTGGAAATGGTGGTTTCGAATTCTCCATGATTTACCTGATATGTGGCCCTCAAAATCGGGGTGTATACTGTCCCAAGTTTTAAGTTAAAAACTAACAGTTAATAACTAATAGTTAAAAGCTAACAGTTAATAACTAACAGTTAAAAGATATCAGTTAAAAGATAAAAGTTAAAAGCTCCCGTAGCTAAACTTTACATTATCACCACCCCGTTTGCAACTAGATGTAAACGGGGTGTTTTATGTACCACCGAATCGTCCACAAATTTTAGTTTTTACCTTTTATCTATTAGTTTTTACTTTTTAGTTTTTATCTTACTCTCCCCCTTTGTCAGGTTATAGTCTCCATGACACAACCTTATTTTTTCACGACTTTAATTGGCTCAAGGGATGTTTAATAACACAAAAAACGATCAGAAGGGAAAAGCGAATGGTGTCACACCTACCTCCTCTTCTTCTTCAAGTAATAGCCTTGTACAAGGCACTAACATCGAAGGCACTATCAATGCGGATAAAGATATCCGGATCGATGGTTCACTCAAAGGCAACCTAATCTGTAAAGGAAAAGTGATCATCGGCCCGACCGGGTATATCTCCGGTGATGTTCAGTGTGAAAATGCTGTAATAGAAGGCAGGTTTGAAGGCTTGATTATCGTCGGCGATGTTCTGCATGTCAAAGAAACAGCAAGAGTAGATGGCGATGTCACCACACAGAAACTGGTAGTCCAGCCAGGCTCGATATTCAATGTTAAATGTAAGATGGGTCCTCCCGGTAATTTGAATTCCAAAAAAATCAGCTCTGATGAAAAAGAAGCTGTAGACCTTAACAGCCTTTCCAAGACCAAAGCAACGATGTCTTGAACGGCAAGCCCGTGAAGTCATCGAAGAATCCTAATCAATACCTGAAATATAGCGGCATGGCCGTGCAGTTGTTTATTCTGCTTGGCATTGGCGCATTCGCAGGTCAGAAAATAGATAAAGCGGTAGGGACTTCACGGCCTTATTTTACAATATTACTTATCTTGGTTTTCACAGCCGTTTTCTTCTACCGGCTGGTCAAAGACTTGAGTCGCAAAGATGAGCCCTAAGCAGTTTTTTGCAGGTCTGGCCATCACTAGTTTTGCCCAGATTGTAATATGTTTTTTACTTATCACTTTGGTCACCTCTATCGGTAGTCATGGTGGATTTGTAGTTGTCACCATCGCATCCATGATTATTTTTTCAATCATGCTTTATGGTGCAGCACGCATCTATGCAAGAAGTTCACTAGTGCAATTATACATTCAGCTTATCATGATCGCTGTATTCCTTAAAATGCTCCTTTGCTTAGCGCTGATCATTGGATACAAAAAAGGTTTTGAGCCTATTGGAAACGGATTTATCTGGCCATTCCTGTTGGTTTATCTCACTTCCACAATCTATGAAGTCATCTTTATGGAAAAGGTGGGACGGGAAAAACAAAAAACAAAAATCTAATGTCATTACCTGCCAACATTGTAGTTGAAATTGAAGGAAAGCGATTTGATATTCCTGGTGCGATTGCAGAATCCTTACACTACAATACATTAACTGAGAACCATTTTGAGATCACCCGACAGGGAAAAAAATATACAATACAGCTCCTGGAATTTGATCTAATCCACCGCACGTGTATCCTTGAAATTAATGGTCAAGCAAAAACTGCACTTATCATCCGTGATCTTGATGTGATGATCGAGAAGATGGGACTTAACACAAGCCAATCCAAAAAACACAGATACATGATGGCTCCCATGCCGGGATTGGTGAAATCAATTAATGTAACGGAGGGACAGCAAGTAACTAAAGGAGATCCGCTTCTCATACTTGAAGCTATGAAAATGGAGAATGTCATCGGGGCTCCGCATGATGCGGTCATCAAAAAAATACAGGTGGAAAAAGGTCAGGCTGTTGAGCGGGGACTTGCCCTTATTGAGTTTTCTCCCCTCACTACAACCTGACCAGGATCTTAATAGTTTGCCTCGAAAAATTCTTTGTAGTTATCCAAAGATCGTGCTTTGATTACCTCACGATAATTCTTCTGCGTGATAGGATAGATTTCATAGATCGCATTCGATGGCAGAAAATCCGTTGGATTACGTTTGGCAGTCTCAAAATATTTCATCGCTTTTTCTTTCGTAGTAAACGAACGTACCAATACGAGTGAATGATTCTTAGCCGGGTCAAATACAAGACTCGCCATCTTGAGGTTATCTAATTGGAAATATTGGTTATGAAATTTCGCCAGGGCTACTTTCGTATCCTGCAAGCTAAGCTCTTCCTGATTGAGCACATATACCACAACAAAGTGAAGAGCATTATCTTCTTTGGTAAATTTTGCTTCACTCAATCCTGTCTCTCCGTATGCAGTGGATGTGTTTCCATCTCCGAGCAACAGCAGGATATCTCGGGCTTTAGTATCTTCCGGTGTATTAGGGTATTTAGCAATAACCTCCTTGAGCCCGTCAACATAAGCTTCCTTTCCTACCTGAGCACCCAGACTCATGGCTTTTAGTAACTCGAATTTAGCCATCAGCGAATTATTCACACCAAATTTTTCACCTACATCGCGAATCCTTTCCAACACCTGCAAATGATCACCTACTTCAAAAAAACCATAGGTCTCATCATAATATGCTACAAGACGCTGCTGCTCTGATTGCTGGCTCTTGGCATAGTTAGGATCAGACAATACTTTGGCAAATCTTGAATTTGGAAAATTGGTGATGATCAGATTCTTGTATTTATCTGCACGTGCATGGTCACCTGCAGATAAGGCTGACAGATACAACTGATAATACGTTTCAAGTTTTTCAGGCGCATCCGGATAAGTATTCAACAGATCTTCAAGTATTTTGATAGAGCTGTCAAAGTCTTCAAGGCGATCTCTGTATAACTGGCCAAGGACAAGCATTGCTTTGCGCTTGGTGGTATGAGTAATCGCACGTGATGAATCATTTTTCGGAACGTCTTTGAAAAAGTTTTCAATTTCACTTTCATATAATCCAATCTCACCAGTAGCTTCATCCACGACTTCGGCCTGACTTGCAAACTGACTTGCCTTTGAACTGACACGCCAATAATCAGTTAGTGGAATATCACCCCAGGTCCTGTCGAATTCGCGGCGTGTCTTCCTTAGATTCTTTGTATCGAAAGCCCAGAAAATAGTTTGTTGTGGTGTTGATCCTGCCTGACCGGCTTGCGGACCTACTCCTGTATTCATGGCAGCGGGTGAATTGAGAGGCTTGTTTTTATTATCCGAATTGCTTACGTATTTGCTTTTAGCAGCTAATTCTTCAGCTTCTTTTTGTTTTGCTTTTTTCAATTCTTTTGCAATCACTTTCAATTCCTCATCCGTCTTAAAGGAGAGTACAATAAGACTATCCTGCAGGTTGATGGTTTCAATGTTGACAGCAATATCGCGCAGATTGTCTGCCATCTTTTTGGAAAACTTATAACGCGCGTCAGTTTCTTTCATGACTGCTACGGTAGCTTTAAAAGCATCTTCAGCTTCCACATACTTCAGTTCCTTCATATATAAAGTAGCGAGAAGATATTGACTCTCGACTGCCTGGAAGGGATCGTTCGCAACATTCGCCACACTATTCTCAAGATGTGCAATGGCTCCGGGAATATCATCTTGTTGTAACGAAAGATCTGCAAGCGTGTAGTAGATCCGGCCTTTAAAAGTTGTGTTTCTGTCATCCTTCAACATCTTTTCCAACTGGGCTTCAGCGTCCGCAAGTGGAAGTGTTTTATTGCGAACACCTGAACGAATAATACTCAGTTGAGTATTAAATTCCATATCGTACTGGTTGGTAAAATCCAGTGACTTCTGATAGAATTCTTGCGCCTTAGAAATGTCTCCCTGCTTGTCGTATAGTTGCGCTACGATATAACTATATCTGGCTTTATTAGCGCGCTTACTCGCACGCTCTATCGCCTGTTCGAGAAAAGGAATTACCTGCGGATAATTCTCCCGTTCCATATGATAGTAGGCACGAGCTACAGGAAGTTCTTCATATACATTTGGTGGCACTTCATTATCAGCCTCCAGTCTTCTGAATTGAAAATCTGCAGCAGTCCAGTTTTCGCGTTCGATGTATGTTTTAGCAAGCCAAAGAATGGCTTCATCATAGACAGGCTGATGACCGAGTAATCCTACATCTTCACCTTCTGCTTTAGCTTTTGCTTTCAATTCAGCGGGAGTAGGTTCATATTTCTTTTGATCTGGAAGCGGTACTGTGACTGTTCCATCCGGAGCCTTTTCTGTACCTGGCCTCACAAGATCATCAGTATTCTTTCCTTTTTTCTTGCGGGCACGTAATTCTTTGTTATAGGCTTTACGTTCCTTTTCAGCTTTTTTACGGGCTCTTTCAAGTTCTTTCTTGCGCTTATTGGCTTCGCGGGATTCAGATCCATTTTGATGATGGTCTTTACGTCCGGCAGCAGCTAGCTTTCTGTTCTTTTTGTTTTTAATAGTAGCTCTCTTTCCATTAGGAAGAAATTCGTCCATATAGAATTCGAAGGCATTTTCGGCAGCTTCATAATCCTGTTTGAGATACATGGATTTGCCGATTAGGAGGTATGAGTCATCTGCCCAATCGCTGAATTCGTGAAGTGTCACGACCACGGAAACTTTCTTAATTGCTTCATCTAGGTCGGCTTTGACTCCATCTGCACTTTCAACCGCTACATATTCGTAGATGGGTAGTATCTCGTTATAATTGTCAAGATGATCTTGTTCAAGACGGAGGATACTGGCTTCGACGAGCTCATTGGCGTTAAACCATCCATTGTACTTGGCGGTCACGTTATGATAGAATTGCCCTACTTTTGACAGGTCCGCCCGGCTTTTTTTGGTCACACAAGCACTCAGCAGTCCGACTGTCAAAATGATGAAAAAGGTGTATTTCACGTTAATCCGATATAAATCTTAAATGATTGGAGGTCTGCCGGTAATCACACCCGACAAGTAAAGGTATTTAACTGATCAAAGGCCAAATTTATTTCAAAATAACGACCACCACAAACCTATGACAGATCAGGGGAAAACCCGAAAAAGGAACTGGCACACCATTTATAGGCTGGTCCTTCGGAAAGATGAAACCCTGGAGGAGGTTGGGTCATACAGACTGACCTTGCTCAACCTCTATATCCTACTGTCTTCCATGATCCTGGTTGCCATGGGATTAATGGCTCTTTTTATCTTTTTTACTCCGCTCAAACGGCTGGTTCCGGGATATGGAACCCCCAGCCAGCATCCCGATTATATCCGGCTTAGCAAGAAGATGGCGACACTCGAAAAGGAATTGGAAGATTACAAGACCTACTACGAATATTTTAATCGCATGATTTCGTTGCCTGACAGCATCGAGACACCGGATATGACACATATCTCCAAGGTCATTCCGGACCCTGTCCAGCCTGAGCGCGTACAGGGGGTTTCGATAGATAATGAGCCAAAACAGACTCAACCTGTTGTGATCAATACATCACCTTCCTCATCGGAAGTATTGAATGTGGCTGATTATAGGTACCTGATGCCTCCGATCTCCGGTGTAGTGAGTAATGGCTTTGATCAGGCGACCGATCATCTTGGTGTAGATATCCTGGCACCTCATGATACTCCTGTCAAGGCCATCTGGGACGGTCATGTCATAACCGCTGACTGGACATTGGAGACAGGTTATACTATTGGAATTCAGCACAGTAATGACATGGTATCTTTTTATAAGCACAATGCCAGCCTCCTCAAGAGAAATGGAGCTTTCGTGCGTGCCGGGGAAGTTGTAGCCATCATTGGAAATACCGGTAAGTTGACATCTGGTCCTCACCTGCATTTTGAATTATGGCTTCAGGGCAAACCTGTGGACCCTACCCATTACATTGATTTTTAGCTAGTTACCCGGACTTTGTCTGGTTTTTTGAAGTATATAAGGTTATATTTTTACAACATCACGGCCCTCAATTTTGTCTTAAATGTCTTAATCAGGCAGCGGCAACTATTTTTGAGCGCAGATTATCTCCTTATTCCCATGATAGAAAATCATTCTTTACGTACCCTGTATAACGACAAAGGGGAGACTATCAGTCCCTTATTGCCGGAAGAAGTTAAAAACTTCCTGATCGATATTGATGGAACCATTTGCGATGATATCCCAAATGAAGAGCCTGAGCGGATGGTACATTGTGCACATTATCCGGACGCACTTGAAGTCATCAATAAATGGTATGATGAAGGTCACATCATCACTTTTTTCACTTCCCGTACAGAAGCCCATAGATCGATCACCGAAGAATGGCTTCAGCTAAACGGTTTTAAATACCATGGCCTGCTAGTCGGCAAACCTCGTGGTGGCAATTATCATTGGATTGATAATCACATTGTACGCGCGACTCGGTTCAAAGGGAAGTTTACCAATTTTGTCAAAAAGAAAAAGACAATTGAAGTCTTCGAA
>JALYSC010000486.1 GCA_030855005.1 Bacteroidota bacterium
GTTATTGTCCTGGCAGCATTTGATGATGGGACACATAAGCAGGCATTCAATTATGTCACGCAATTGCGCGCTGCAGGGATTTCTGCGGATATATATCCCGAATCCGGTAAACTGAAGAAGCAAATTAAATATGCATCTGACATCGGTAGTTCTTATGTCGGTATCATCGGTGAAGAAGAAATGAAGAATGGTACGATGATGCTGAAGGATCTTGTGTCAGGTGATCAGCGCTCGGTGACACTAATGGAGTTTGTTGAAATGTTAAATCCCACGCAGTAAATAGACTTTCATAAAAGGTCGCGCAAAAACGCAAAGCACGCAAAGAAAAAATACCTCACGCAGAGACGTAGAGGTCGCAGAGAAAATGTCTCACGATCTCACGATCTCACGTTTTCACTCACTCCAATACTCTTACCCAGGTACTCCACTGAACTCCATGATCATCATGCACGGTCAGAAGATAAATACCTGGAATTAACCCTGTCAGACTTAATTCTCCGGGAGTGGCGATATTGGATTGGCGTAAGAGCTTGCCTTCAATGTTGATTAAATTGATGATGCCATCAAGACCATCATTCCATGAAATCTTTTGATGCTCGACGAGGATGCCGGGATTTTCATGACCCGGATAGCCGGGATATTCTTCTTCCTCTCCGATCGCAAGGGAGAACTCACTTTCGTAAGCGCCAACATCCGGATTATTTCCTTGTGGACGAGAGACACCTTCAATATCTGAATTGACACCAAATGAAAATGATGCATTCCCAAAATTAATTGCCTGTGAACCTTCAGCAAGGTGATAGTCACTGCCGGGTGATACAAATATATCTGCTAAGGGATCTGCCACTACACTGTTGAGGTCATAGCCATAACCTTTCCAGGTAGAGAGCGGCACACTTGATCCATCTCCCATCCGGCTGAGTCTGTTGGTGAGGATATTATAATTTGAAACAAAACCGGCAACAGCATCGGGATCCAGCGCAATAGCGCCTCTATTGCTCGCTGGGTTGAGATTAATGATGATATTATTGTACACCTGCGCACCGGACGAACCATTCACAGCCAGGATACACCATCTTGCATTCGATGCATTAATTATCGTATTGTATACGATGGTAGCATTGATCGAAGGCTCTGCACCATCCTGCTGGAATAATGCTATGCCTGTAGCATGGTTTTGATAAAGTAGATTATTATAGATCAAGGCACTCTGTACACCATCAAGATTTATCGCAGCACCACCAGCGGCACCATTTTCATACAGGATATTGCCATAGATTTCAGGATCGGTACTGATCCCGTCTCCGGGTTGAATTGAAAAATCTGCGTTGATTTGTATACCTCCGCGATTATTGTTGTGACAGATATTGTACCTGATGATGGATCTGTCACTACTGTTAGAAACATAGATCCCATGTTCATCATCCGAGGTGAGGCATTCATTGAACTCGATCAGAATATCATCTGTAAACCCGGTAAAGATCCCGCGCTCGAAACTGCTTTCGCAGTAATTATTGCGGACGATACAGTTGTCAGCATTTACGAGACGAATGCCATTTCGAGGTGAATTAATGGCTCTGAATCCATTTATCTCGATGTAGTTTACATTTTCTACATTGATAAGGTCAGTTGTTCCGGTCGGAGTATTGATAACTACAGTATTCCCCGCAGCGATGAATACGATTGGATTGGCAGCATTTCCCGAAACACGAACATCGAACCCGGCATATGTTCCATTTTGTACCCATACCGAATCGCCCGCTGTAATATGGTCTTCTGCCCATTGTATGGTTAACCATGCCTGCGCAAATGAATTGCCTGAATTAGCGTTGTTTCCTGAATTGCTGACATATTTAGTTGCCGCAAGACCCTGGGAGGAGATTGAAAAGGCTCCAAGGAAAATAATAATCAAACGAAATGAGGTAATAGAATAGGGTTTCATATGTTTCCGATTTAGAAAAGTTCTAGTTCGGAGTGATGCAATGGTAAATTTATGTCATTCTGTTTAGAATATAACCTATGGCGGGAATATCTCATTAATCGGTCATAAAGGTTAAGTGAGAGTGAAGTTAACCTGCCCCCTATGGAATCTATCTAATGACGAGCTTTTGATTTTTCGTATGCAGGCCATCGGATAATTCTACCAGGTAGGTCCCCGAAATGAATGGAGCGGTAGAAATCTGATGTGTCAATTGGCGTTCAGCAACCATGACAATATTCCCAAATAGATCTGCTATGCGGATGCGTACAGGGGTATCTGCTTTCACAAAAATGATCTCATTAGCAGGATTTGGATAAAGCTGAAATTTGAATTTAGGAAGCTCCGGAAGAGCAGTCAATTCCTGAATTTCAAATTCAATAGTTTTTTCCATGCAACCATTACCATCCCTGATCGTGATGCAATAGATTCCGGCTGCGAGATTCGTGAAGACATTTGATGGCTGGAAAATAAACCCATCAAGAGAATACTGATATTGGTTTGATCCACCTGCAACAGTGATTTCTACAGTTCCGGCTTCCAGACCAGGGCTTGTATTAATAATATTCAGATCGTAAGCTGGACTAAATTGTTCAGACCAGATATAGAAGTCTTGTGTCACTTCACATCCCTGGGCGTCCGTAACTAGGACCTGATGTATTCCTTCACAACCATCACCATCCACAGAATAGTTGTAAGGTAGTGAGCCACCGGAAACTTCAATTTCAACT
>JALYSC010000487.1 GCA_030855005.1 Bacteroidota bacterium
AACAGGAACAGAACTGCTTGCATTACCTGGAGATAATTTTGAAATCACAGCAATGATTGATTTCAATTCGCAAATCCTGGGACATCAGTATGCCAGCCTGCAGAATATGTCTGATTATGCACTTCAGATAGCGCCATGCAGGACCTTTGTATTCATACGTGAACTCGAGCAATTATTTGATGAAAATCTGATCAAAGGAGGAGACCTGGATAACGCAGTTGTGATTGCTGATAAATTGATGGATCAGGCTGAGTTGGATAGATTGGCAAAAAAGCTTGGTAAACAAAGTATTAAAGTCGAGAATACCGGTATCCTGAATACTACTTCACTCAAATTTGAGAACGAACCTGCCCGTCATAAGTTGCTTGACATCATTGGTGATCTTACTTTGCTTGGGAAACCCATAAAAGGCAAAATTGTAGCACGGAAACCAGGACATACGGCTAACATTGAGTTTACAAAAGTTCTCAAGCGTAAGATGATTGAGCAGCGTAAGACAAAAGGACGTCCGAAAATCGATCCCGATCAACCTCCTATTTTTGATGTGGAAGCTATACGTAAAATGTTGCCTCATCGTTATCCTTTTTTACTCGTTGACAGGATCGTTGAGATGACGGAAAACACTATCGTT
This sequence comes from Bacteroidota bacterium, assembly GCA_030855005.1. GTDB lineage: Bacteria > Bacteroidota > Bacteroidia > Chitinophagales > Saprospiraceae > Opimibacter. The sequence goes on from JALYSC010000487.1 coordinate 632, forward strand.
GGCATCAAGAATATTACTTTTAATGAACCCATGTTTCAGGGACATTTTCCGGGTAATTCTATATTTCCAGGTGTTCTGCAGGTAGAAGCGCTGGCTCAGGTAGGTGGTGTATTTGTACTCTGTAAATTGCCTGATCCGGAGAATTGGGGGACGCTCTTCCTCAAAATAGATAATACGAAATTTAAGTCTAAAGTGGTCCCCGGAGATCAGCTCATTCTGAAGATGCAGCTTCTCACTCCGGTCCGAAGAGGTATATGCCATATGTATGGCACAGCTTATGTAGGTAGTCGTCTGGTATCAGAGACTGAACTCACAGCTCAAATCGTGCGCAATGATCCCAGCAATGAATAATATCCATCGAAATGCAAAAATCGGACGTAATGTCCAGGTTGGCCCTTTTACTACCATCGAAGAAGATGTAGTAATTGGTAATGGTTGCCGCATTGGCGGCAATGTCAATATTCTCAACGGGGCAAGGCTGGGCAATAACTGTCATATATTTCCTGGTGCAGTCATTGGCGCAGCTCCTCAGGACCTGAAATTCGAAGGTGAACATTCAACTCTTGAGATTGGCCATAATGTAACGATTCGTGAGTATTGCACCATAAATAGAGGTACCAAGGCAAGCTTTAAGACATCGATAGGTGATAATTCTTTACTCATGGCTTATGTACATGTCGCACATGATTGCATCATTGGTCCTAATTGTATCCTGGCGAATAATGTAAATCTTGCCGGACATATACATATTGGTCATCACACGGTTATAGGCGGGCTTGTTGCTGTCCATCAATTTGTCAAAATTGGAGATCATGTGATGGTGGGTGGGGGCTCTCTTGTTCGGAAGGATATCCCACACTACGTCAAAGCAGCGCGTGAGCCGCTCTCTTTCGTGGGCGTAAATGTTACTGGTCTGAAACGCAGGGGATTTACACAGGATCAAATTCATTCCATCCAGGATATTTATCGCATATTATTCGTTCGCGGCTATAATATCTCTCAGGCGGTATCAGTAATTAAAGAATCGATTTCTGAAATTCCGGAGAAAGATCTGATCCTCGAATTTGTGGATCAATCAGAACGTGGTATCATGAGAGGTTTCAGAGCTCACAATCCGGTCAATGGATCTGTCTATACAAAAGCTGAGTAAAGCATTTAACCAAAAAAAAATTTTCACCGATCTTTCTTTCGACATCCAGTCAGGAAGCAGATTTGCCATAACAGGTCCGAATGGATCCGGTAAATCAACACTTCTGAAAATTCTTTCAGGTGGAGCTTTACCATCTTTTGGTCAAATCCTTTATAAACAGGCGAATAAAGTATTTAGTGGAGAGGAGATCTTCAGGCACGTCCACTTTGTCGCTCCTTACAATACAGTCATCGAGGAACTCTCCCTGGAAGAGTTATTCAAATTGCACAAGCGGTTGGGTATGTTGCAAAGTTTTCAGCATTTCAATGAGTGGGCATCGATGCTGGAATATTCTTTTAATTCCTCACAGCAAATAAAGATGTTCTCCTCCGGTATGAAGCAACGTGTCAAATTAGGACTTGCAATATTGGATGATAGACCGCTGATCTTCCTGGATGAGCCTGGATCTAATCTTGATATAAAAGGGAAAGAATGGCTTGCTTCTCTGGTGAATCAAAAGAAAGATTCACAGACTCTGATAATTGCTTCTAATGACTCTGCTGAAATTGCTTTGTGTCAACAGAGCATTGATCTTGTTACCCACGCTTAAGGGTTAAGTTTATCATCCAAATCCTTTAGCCTTGAAAGGATAGATTTTAATCTGTCAACGATATTAATCTGTTCTGTTAGCGAAGTCTTCTCTTTTTTCAATTCCTGCTTGGCACCTTCCAGGGTAAACCCACGTACTTTCACGAGGTTGTAGATTATCTGAATCTGTTGGATATTTTCTTTAGTAAAGAGCCTGTCGCCCTTTTTGTTTTTTCGCGGAGTCAGGAATGAAAATTCATTTTCCCAATAGCGTAGGAGGGAGCGCGAGACATCAAACATGCCGGCGACTTCTCCGATGGTATAATAAAGTTTATCCAGATGTTGTG
>JALYSC010000488.1 GCA_030855005.1 Bacteroidota bacterium
TTTGATACCTGCTTTAATTACATCCATACCAACCCATATAGTTTCGTTATTGGCATAACTTTCAGCATCAGAAGCATAATAAGCTACTACACCATCTATATCCTTTGCATTGGATGCTACTGCAAATCTGTTTTCAAGTGCAACAATTTGTGCCTTCACTGAATCCATATTGATTTCAGGAGCGTGTGCATGCTCCACAGGCTGTTGGCACGCCGGAAACATAAAAATGGCTGATGCCGACAGCATCAGAAAAAGAGCGAGTTGTTTCATTTTTCGTTTTTTGTTTGTTAGCCAGCTAAGGTACCTATAGTAATTGGGGTTATGAGGTTAAAAGGTGGGTTATTAGGTTTATAAGGTTATAAGGGAGGTTATGAGGTTAAAGGTTATTAAGAGGGATTATGAGGTTATAGGGTTATAAGGTTACCTAAAACTCCCATTCCATCTTGCACTATCACCATCACTGATATAACCTTATTACCCTCTAAGCCTATAAGCCAAAAGCATGCAATAAATCTATAAGGTTATAAACCTATAAGCCAACATTATGCTGCAGATATTACCCAAGCAATTCCTTTCTGACCACATCAAGAGTAGCTCTTGCCGTAATTCTGTCTGCAGCCTCGCAATACACACGCAGTACTGGTTCTGTCCCTGAGGGACGGATCATAATCCAGGTGCTGTTGCTCAGATAGTATTTGAAGCCATCCAGCTTTTCGGTCCTTTCGATAGTTAAATCACCAAAAGAGGTATACTTATCATGATAGCATTTATCCAGCACATCTTCTTTCTGCTCCTGTGTAATATGAAGGTCATCACGATCAAAAGCGAATGTACCAACTTCATCATAGACGAGCTGAATCAATTCTTTTAGCGATTTGCCTGTCTTAGCCATAAACTCGAGGATCAATAAGCCAATCCATACACCATCACGCTCAGGTATATGACCCTTCACTGCAAGTCCCCCAGATTCTTCTCCACCTACGAGAACATCTTCTTTCGTCATGATCTCTGCGATGTATTTAAATCCAATTTTAGTGACTTCGACTTCAAGTCCAAACTTCTCTGCTAACTGAACCATCTTATCGGTCACAGAAAAAGTTGTAACAACTTTGCCTGTCAGGCCTTTAATCTTGTGCAAATAGTAAAGCAACAAAAGAAGGATATGATGTGAATCCACAAAATTGCCTTCCGCATCCAGCATGCCTATTCTGTCAGCATCTCCATCATTGGCGATCCCGATTTGAATATTAGGATTAGAGGTAATCAGATCCCTGAACGGCTGAAGATTACGTTCGATCGGCTCCGGTGCCTGCCCGTAAAATGACGGATTATAATCACAATGCAATAAGGTAGCTTCAGGAAGTATGCGTGGAAAGATCAGGTATCCTGCACCATACATTGCGTCATATCCAATTCCAAATCCTGCTTTTTTAATAGCCTCCAGATCAAAAGAAACTACGACATGATCATAATACATGTCTTCAAGATTCATATAGGTCAGCAGTCCTTTTCCTTTCATGTAATCAAGCGAAACCAGATCTTTCATTGGCTTCTCAGGAATGTGGCTTTCAACAGCAGCAATATCATCAGGTATGGATGGTCCTCCAAAAGATGATTTTAATTTGAAACCATTATACGATGGTGGATTATGGCTGGCCGTGATGACGACACCCAGGTCAGCTTTCAATTTAACCACGGCTAGAGATACCATCGGTGTCGATGCCACATGACCACCCATTACTACTTCAATTTGATGACTCCCGAAAACACGTGCAGTAGTCTCAGCGAACATTTTGCCTCCAAAACGACAATCGTAACCTATGATCACTTTCTGCATCGCACGTTCTTCCATAAAAATCGCGGTTGCCTCCGCGACACGGATTACATTCTTGACAGTATAATCGTCGGCAATGATTGCTCGCCAACCATCTGTCCCAAATTTTATATCACTCATATTATGTTTTTTTATAATATATTTTTAGATTTGCGCACCTTCAGTCATGCGGAAATAGCAGGACCATGTAAGGATCAAATTTTCCGTAACTTCTGGAAAAATAAATAAACTTGCGAAGAGATACGTATAAACATCAGGGACTTCGTAAACAATTGATCGATACTCTGCGGGAAGAAGGTATCCGGGATGAAAAAGTCCTGGAGGCAATGCTCAAATTACCGCGCCATCTTTTTCTCGAAAAAGCATTCGAAGAATGGGCTTATAAAAATGTAGCTTTTCCGATTGGCTGTGATCAGACCATTTCTCAACCGATGACAGTAGCTATTCAGACAAGCCTAATGGAAGTTAAAAAAGGAGATAAAATCCTTGAAGTCGGGACCGGATCAGGATACCAGGCATGCATCCTTTCAGAATTGGGAGCTAAAGTCTACACTATAGAAAGACAAAGTGCACTATTTGAAAAAACTGAGAGACAACTAAGGGAACTTGGATACCGCTCCATTCGCACCTTTCTAGGTGATGGATATGAAGGTTTACCCATGTTTGCTCCTTTTGACAAAATACTTGTCACTGCAGGCGCCTCTGCTCTTCCCGCTACACTCATCAAACAAGTTGGTGTAGGTGGTTACCTGGTGATACCAATCGGTGATGATCACAGTCAAACGATGTGGAAATACAAGATCCTGGAAGATGGATCAGTAGAAAGCAAAGCTTTTGGAAAATTCAAATTTGTC
>JALYSC010000489.1 GCA_030855005.1 Bacteroidota bacterium
CCCTTAACTCCCAATAAAAATTAAATATACACAACTACAATTGCCGAACATCCTGATTATTACTCTATTCATTCAATGACTACTAAGTACTGAATTCCAATTTTTTTCACTTTCATTTTAATTATTTGCGTAACTCAAAAGTTACCTATACATTTGGGTAACTTTAAAGTTACATATTATGAACAAGAGCATAAATCATAAAATCTTCTTCCCTCATTCGCCTGAAACCGTATGGGAATACCTAACCAATTCAGAATTGATGGAGTTATGGTTGATGAAAAACACTTTTCAACCGATCCTTGGATCCGAATTTCAATTTCGAACTAATCCTATTCCAGGCCTGGATTTCGATGGGATCTTTTACTGCAAAGTATTGGAGATACAGCCCTTCCAAAAGCTATCCTATTCATGGAGAAGTGGGCCCGGAGGTGAGGAAATAACGCTTGATTCCATTGTCGTTTGGCAACTGGAAAAAGTTGAAAAAGGCACTCAGCTACTTCTCGAGCATACTGGATTCGCCAAAGAAGAGAATATCAATTTCTACAACGGTCTCAATCAAGGATGGGTGGAAAAACTGGACAACATTGCCAAACTAATAAACATACCGCAACATGGCGATACCAACACTTGATGCATTCCAGGTAATCGGAGATCCCAGTCGTCGTAAGATGCTGATGCTGCTCTCTAACGACAACCTCACTATTACAAATATCGCGGAACATTTTGATATGAGTCGGCCGGCTGTATCCAAGCACATCAAAATACTGCACAGCGCAGGCTTTATCTCAATCAAAGACATAGGCCGCGAACGCTACTGCACTTTGAAGCAGGATGGATTCGTAGAACTAAAGGATTGGATGTCCTTTTTCGATGGCTTCTGGAATTCAAAACTGAAAAAATTAGAAAACCTATTAAATAAAAAACTCCATAATTAACTCAATCATGACAACAACAAATTATACTGCGACCCTGATCCTTGACCATTCGCCAAAAGAAGTATTTGACGCCATTACCAATGTACGTGGTTGGTGGTCAGAAGAACTTAAAGGCAATTCAAGCAAACTAAATGATGTCTTTGATTATCATTTCGAAGACATCCACCGCTGCCAAATGAAATTAATTGAAGTTATCCCTGATAAAAAAATAGTGTGGCTTGTGACTGATAATTATTTTAAACCTGGCATTTTCGGTGAATCTCCAAAAGACGCTAAAGTCAATGATAACAATGCTGATAGCAGAAGTGAATGGATCGATACAAAAGTGATTTTTGAAATTTCGGAATTAGGTGATCAAACGCAATTGAATTTCACACATGATGGATTGGTTCCTGCATTTGAATGCTATGAGGCCTGCGAAAATGGATGGAACACATATATCCGGCAAAGTCTAAGCTATCTTATCAATACCGGCAAAGGGATGCCTAACAGTACCGGTAAACCTATGACAGTGACAGAAGTGAAAAAATAAAAATCAGCCGAATTACTAATTGAGAAATCCTTGTTTTTAAGTTTGTTGACCTCTGTCGCTAAAAAAGTCTATATTTACCTCCCCTTTACAAGTATGGGGAAGAAACATCGCGGGGTGGAGCAGTTGGTAGCTCGTCGGGCTCATAACCCGAAGGTCGTAGGTTCAAGTCCTGCCCCCGCTACTACAAAGGCATCAGAGAAATCTGATGCTTTTTTTATTGGCTTCATATACTCGGGCTCATTTTCCGTTTGTAGGGTGAAATCCCCTAAACAGCATACTTAGCTCGTGGCGCGAAACGCGCCAAGGTCGTAGGTTCAAGTCCTATGCCTGATCAGAATGATCTATGTCATGACTTTTAGTACCGACAGGATTGCTCACCTGGTAGTTCAACCCTTTCAGGGTTGTGGGAGGAAAAGTGTTTTTTTAATTCCACGGGTTGCACCCGTGGTTATTGATATGCAATCCCTTCAGGATTGAAAGTTCATTTTCGAAAGCTGCAAGATGAAAGCTGCAAGCCTTATGCCTTTACCTTTGATCCTTTGCTCCTTTGCTCCTTTGATCCTGTGATCATGTGATCCCTTACTCCTTTGATCCTTTGCTCCTTTGATCCTTTTCCGGTGCTAGCCCACCCCAATCCTCCCGCATCTTCACGATCTCCTCATTCACCCACTGCTGCGACTGACGTAATAGCGTCCAGGCATTATCTGCTACAATGGGCTGCCCGATCGAAAGTCGGATAGTCGTCTTGGGCTTGGCAAGATTTTTTAAGTAATGCAGAAGCATGCCATCCGTATGATCCCAATAATCATTGATGCTTTTATATTCAATGGCAAAGGGTACAACAGGCACACCCAACTCAGCTGCCTGCTCATAAGATCCTTTTTGAAAGGTAGAAGTAAGAGGTTGAGCCCCTGTTTTACCTTCAGGATAGATCATAATTGACTTGCCATCTTTGAGTGCCTGATGGATAGCTTCCTTAGTTGCCCCTCTGCTGCTCTTACTTTCCTTATCTACGAAGATGATACCCGTGATAACAGCACCCCTGCCAACAAGTGGATATTTCGCAACATCTCCCCGGCTTACCGGGTTGCCTACACCATATGACAGAAAGACAAATGGGTCTAGTGAAGAGCGATGGTTGCCCACAAAAAGATAATTACGATCCGTCGGAAAATGTCCCCAAACTTCCACCTGAAAATTTAAGATCGCGAGGCACATACG
>JALYSC010000490.1 GCA_030855005.1 Bacteroidota bacterium
TTCTGACCCTCATGATGGCGATAACCATGACTGTCCTTTTTGGACAACAAGAACCTGGTCCTCACGACTTTGGAAAAATGTGGACATTTGAGAATCCACCCAAAGCATGGTTTAAGGAAGCTTATAATTATGATCTCGACCAGTCCTGGTTTGATGAAGGTCGCGAATCCGCTCTTCGTTTCGCTACCTGGTGTTCGGCATCCTTTGTGTCACCCAATGGGCTTGTGATGACCAATCACCACTGTTCACAACCTGTCGTGAGCGACCTCCAAAAGGAAGGAGAAAATTTTGATCGTCAGGGATTTTATGCAGCTAATTTTTCAGATGAACGACGAAACAATGAATTGTTCGTTGAGCAATTGATTAAGACTGCTGACATCACTAGCAAAGTGCAAAGCATGATTGCAAGTACTGCCACTAATGAAGAAAAGCTTGCCACAACACAGGCTGCCTTTGATGAGATTCAGAAAGAATATAAAAACAACCCGGATTGGAAGGATTTGCGCATGCAGGTAGTCACATACTACAGTGGTGGCAAATATTCTCTTTACGGATACAAACGTTATGATGATGTTCGCCTTGTATTTATTCCTGAGCAGGAATTAGGTTTCTTTGGCGGAGATCCGGATAACTTTACTTATCCACGATACAATCTGGATTGCACATTTTGGAGGGTTTACGATGAGAATGGTAAGCCACTAAATACTTCAGGTAATTATTTCAAATTTAATATAGATGGTGTCGCTGAGGGAACACCAGTATTTGTAATTGGCAATCCCGGTAGTACCGAGCGTTATCGAACAGTCTCTCAATTAGAATATGATAGAGATTACCGATATCCTACTGAAATCGAGTTTTACACCAATCGGATGCATAAGCTCGAAGAACAATATGCTGCTGCTCCGGATGATGATACCAAGAATACCATTTTCAGTTTGTCTAATTCATTGAAAGCGATCAAAGGTGCTTTGAATGGCTTGAATGATCCTGATCTATTTGCACGTAAAGTGAAAATGGAACAGAAGATCCGTGCTAATGCAAGCGGCAAAACGTATTGGGATGATATGCAGAAATATTACGTAACGCTTTCCAAATACGGACCAGAGATACGCTTCCTTGCTCCTACTCCATTTTCTGGTGACATTGTACCTCTAATGCATGCTGTGTACGAATACAGTGAGCTTGCGACTTCTAATCCTAATAGTCCTGAATTAGAAGGATTGGAAAAGAACATGGCAGAATTAGCTCCTGCAGCAAGTGATCCTAAAGAAGTGGCCAATTTCGCCATGATTTTAAATGAATTGAAAAAATTTGCTAAGGCTGATGATACTTATATCACTACCATATTAAGAGGACGTACTCCTGATGTTGCTGCAAAAGAAATTTTGAAAGAAACTGTCATAGGAGATGCTAAAGACCTTTCAAAATTGCTTGATAAGGACACTAAAAAATTCCTTAAGAAAAAAGATGAATTCATCCAGGCATCTGAACTTTTGGGAGATCAATACAACAAGGCTGTACATGAATTTCAGTCAACCGGAGCGATGCGCAAGCAAATCGAGCAGAACATTGCCAACGAAGTATTTAAAGTCTATGGCACATCATTGCCTCCTGATGCAACATTCACACTGCGTATCAGTGATGGAACTGTAAAGAGCTATGAATACAATGGAACAATTGCTCCTGTCAAAACTACCTACTATGGTCTTTATGACAGGCATTATTCTAATGATGGTAAATTCCCTTTCAATCTGCCCAGCCGTTGGTTGAATCCATCTCCTGAACTGCTTAAATCACCGATGAACTTTATATGTACTGCTGACATCATTGGCGGTAATTCAGGCAGCCCGGTGATCAATGTGAAGCGTGAAGTTGTAGGACTTGTATTTGATGGCAACATCGAATCATTGCCTGGTAAATTCATTTTTGATGAAGAAGGAAACCGTACCGTGGCAGTTCATGCAGGTGGTATTGTTGCTGCACTTCGTTATATATCTGCTGACCGACTCGTCAATGAGTTGACAGGAAAACAATAAGTTCAAACCCAAATCAATTGAAATACAGAGCCCGGACGTTGTTTCGGGCTCTTTTTTTTACCTTTCTTGCTGTCAATACTGATTCATGAAGCTTTTACTGCCCAATTGCATTCTATTATTGTTTTTCATTTCCTCCCTTCAAGCCCAGGTTAAACCTGCACCCGACAGGAGTGAAGGTGAAGGTCCCTTTAACCAATTAATTATTCGAGGTGTTACCTTGATAGATGGAACAGGCGCGCCACCGTTCGGACCTGTTGATATTGTTATAGAGGGGAATAAAATAACCCGCATTGAAAGCATTGGCTTTCCGGGTGTACAACCTGACAGCTCAGACAGACCTGCACTGAAGCAGGGAGGGCACGAAATAAATGCAGATGGCATGTATGTGTTGCCAGGGTTTGTTGATATGCATGGTCATATTGGGGGAAAAGCCCAGGGAGTGGATGCAGAATATGTGTATAAGCTTTGGATGGCGCATGGGATAACTACAATCCGAGAACCATCAGCTGGCAATGGACTGGAATGGACACTCAATGAAAAACGAAGGAGCGAAAAGAATCAAATTGTCGCACCCAGAATATACGCATATACTGTTTTTGGTGCCGGTGCCGAAGACGGAATCCATACTGCAGAGGAGTCAAGGG
>JALYSC010000491.1 GCA_030855005.1 Bacteroidota bacterium
GGAGTAAGGACGCAAATAAGAACTTTTTCATGCAGACCAACAGGATTTAATCTCAAAGATGAAGTATTTATTCATGACTGTGGATTCAGTCAGGAAACAGTATTTTTCACCCATGAGTAAAACTAAAGAGATCATCCGCTGTCATTGGTGTGGCAACGATGAAGTCTATATGCACTATCATGATACGGTCTGGGGTGTGCCGGAAAGAGATCCAAAAGCACTTTATGCCAAATTAATTCTCGATGGTGCACAGGCTGGTCTGAGTTGGATTACCATTCTACGCCGGCAGCCTGGGTATATGACTGTCTTTGATGGATTGGATCCGGAAAAGGTTGCCAAATACACCGATAAGAAATTGGAAAAGATCCTACTTGATGAGCGCATCATTCGCAACCGCCAAAAAGTATTTTCTGCGAGATCGAATGCACAGGCGTATCTGACATTGCAGGATGAAGGTATTGATTTCAGCGATCACCTTTGGTCTTTTGTTGGTGGTAAGACGATAGTCATGAAGAATAAATCCAAAGAAGATTTCCGCGCCACTTCACCGGAGAGCGATGCCCTCAGCAAGGATCTTAAAAAACGTGGTTTCAGTTTTGTAGGCTCCACAATTGTATACGCATTTATGCAGGCAGTAGGCATGTACAATGATCATGTAATGGATTGCTTTAGATACAATGAGGTCAATACATTGAAATAGAGGATATCATTGACTTTCCGGGCTTATTACCTTATTGGTTTATAAGGTTATAAGGTTATTCGTTTAAAGCGGTTATTGGTTTATATGATTATAAGCTATAACCATAGGCTCACAAATTATTGGTTTATAAGGGTATAGGGTTATTCGTTTATTCATTTAATGCAAACGCTAAAATCGTAAACTTATATCCATATAATTTGACATAACCTCATAACCCATATAACCTTATAACCTCATAAGCCTTCTTATAACCCTATAACCTCATAAGCCTTCTCATAACCCTCCTAAGCCTATAACCTCATAAACTTATAAGCCTTCTCAATATTCTGTTAACTTCGCGCTTTAGTTACAAATTATGATCCAGCCCCCCAAGCGCTATCTCGTGACATCGGCGTTGCCCTATGCCAATGGTCCACTTCATATCGGACACCTGACCGGTGCCTATCTACCTGCAGATATCTACGTCCGCATGCTTCGTCTGCTAGGTAATGATGTTGCATTTATTTGCGGTTCTGATGAACATGGCGCTGCGATCACCATTAAGGCATTTAAAGAGAATTCCACCCCACAGCGGATTATTGATACCTATCATAATTTGTTTGTGGAAACTTTTAAAAAAGCAGGGATATCATTTGATATTTATCATCGCACATCTTCACCAATTCATCACGAGACTTCGCAGGATTTTTTCCGGTCTTTATATTCACAAGGGCAATTCGTAGAAGAAGAATCAGAACAATATTTTGATGAGCAGGCAGGTAAATTTTTAGCAGACAGATACATTAAAGGCACTTGTCCTAATTGTAAAAACCCGGATGCGTACGGAGATCAGTGTGAGCGTTGTGGTACTTCTTTAAGCCCACTCGAACTAATTGATCCTGTATCAACTATCACAGGTTCAAAGCCAATACTTCGAAAAACAAAGCACTGGTATCTTCCGCTTGATAAATATGAAGCATGGCTTCGTGCTTATGTCGAGAAGGGTGAACTGGATGGCAAAGAACATCACGAACCTTCAGACTGGAAAGCACACGTCATAGGGCAATGCAAATCATGGCTCGATAGTGGCCTGCATCCACGCGCCATGACACGCGACCTTGATTGGGGTGTTGATGTCCCGCAGGAAATTCCCGGTTCAGCAGGTAAGAAACTTTATGTGTGGATGGATGCTCCCATTGGATACGTATCTGCCACCAAGCAATGGGCTGCTGACAATGGAAAGGACTGGAAAGATTACTGGCAGGATCCCGAATCATCGCTGATTCATTTTATCGGAAAAGACAATATCGTTTTTCATTGCCTCATTTTCCCGGCGATTCTAAAAGCAGAAGGAAATTTTAATCTGCCTGTGAATGTTCCCGCCAATCAATTTTTGAATTTAGAAGAACAGAAAATTTCGACTTCCAGGAATTGGGCTATCTGGGTGCATGAATTTTTAAATGATCATCCGGATCAAACAGATGCACTGAGATATGTGCTGACGAAAAACATGCCCGAACAAAAGGATGCTGAATTCACCTGGAAAGGATATCAGTCCGATGTCAATGCTGATCTCGTAGGTGTGCTTGCAAATTTTGTGCATCGTGCATTAGTGTTGACACATAAATTCTATGATGGCAAAATTCCTGCATTCGATGAAGACACACCGATCGTAGGTTCGCGTGGTAATGATGAAGCCTCTTGGCATGAAGTGGAGATGATGGATCTCTTCGATCGCATGTGGGCGGTGCAGGATGCGATTTCAAAATTCAATTTCCGCGAGGGAATGAAAGCCATGCTTGATATTGCTGTGGCTGGTAATCAAATCCTCCAGTTTAATGAACCATGGAAAGCAATTAAAGACGAGCCAGAAACTGTTGCAGCTGTATTGAATCTCACACTTCAATATGCCACTGCTCTAAGTCTTGCTATGTTTCCTTTTATGCCAAATGCATCCGGACGATTAAGGAAATTATTATCACTTTATCCTATTGCTGAAC
>JALYSC010000097.1 GCA_030855005.1 Bacteroidota bacterium
AGCTCACAGATATCGCTGTCATCATCATCGCTGCTGATGACTCTGTCATGCCTCAAACACGTGAAGCTATTAGTCACGCGCAGGCGGCTGGTGTTCCTATCGTTTTCGCAATCAATAAAGTAGACAAAGACGGATCAGATCCACAACGTATTAAAGAAGAGTTATCACGAATGAACCTCCTCGTCGAAGACTGGGGTGGTAAAATTCAATCATCAGATATTTCTGCCAAAACGGGTCTAAATGTTGATGACCTGCTGGAGAAAATTATTCTTGAAGCAGATATCCTGGATCTGAAAGCCAATCCGGATCGACTCGCCGCAGGTACTGTAATCGAAGCTTCACTGGATAAGGGACGCGGTTATGTGACCAAGCTGCTTGTGCAGAATGGTAATCTGGCTGTAGGAGATATCATCGTCTCAGGAGAATACAGTGGAAAAGTAAAAGCCATGTTCAACGAACGTGGTAAAAAAGTAATGAGTGTGGGTCCATCAGCACCGGTACTCGTACTCGGTCTTAATGGTGCCCCTCAGGCTGGTGAGAAATTTAAAGAATTTGAAAGCGAACAGGATGCACGTTCTGTAGCAGCATATAGAGGACAGATCAATCGCGAACAATCCAACAGAGCCAGCAAACGTATTTCACTTGATGAAATCGGACGCCGTCTTGCGCTTGGCAGCTTCAAAGAACTTAACCTCATCATCAAGGGTGACGTGGACGGTTCTATTGAAGCGATGGCTGACTCACTGCAGAAACTATCTATCGAAAGTATCCAGGTGAATATCATCCACCAGGCGGTAGGTCAGATTGTAGAATCAGATGTACTTCTTGCTTCTGCTTCGGATGCGATTATCATTGGTTTCCAGGTACGTCCTTCTATTTCGGCGCGCAAGCTGGCTGAAAAAGAAGGTGTCGAAATCAAGATGTATTCAATCATCTACGAAGCGATCAATGAAATCAAGGCTGCAATCGAAGGGATGCTTGAACCCACCAAGGAAGAGAAAATTCTCGGCCAGGTGGAAGTTCGTGAAGTCTTTAAGATCAGTAAAATTGGTACTGTCGCAGGCTGTATCGTACTGGAAGGTAAAGTCGCCCGTAACAATCACATCCGTATCGTCAGGGATGGTATCGTCGTATTCCCTACCAAGGAAAATTCCCATGGTGAATTGTCTACGCTGAAACGATTCAAAGATGATGTCAAGGAAGTGAAAGTAGGAATGGAATGTGGTCTTACGATCAAGAACTACAATGATATCAAGAACGGTGACATCATCGAAGTCTATGAGATCAATGAAGTTCGCCAGAAATTAGACAACTGATCTCGGAAGCCCGACACGGTAATTCTTTCTTAGCAGAATGGCTTGATGACCATGTACGCAAGTACAATGATCCTTCATTTATTGTAGGTGATCCGATATCAGTGCCTCATCAATATTCACGATTACAGGACATTGAGATCGCTGGATTCTTTGCTGCTATTATGGCCTGGGGTCAGCGACCTACCATCATACGTAAAGCGAATGAATTGATGTCATTTATGGACAATGCGCCCTATGATTTCATCATCCATCATAAAGAAAAACAGCGGAAGGTTTTTCTTGCTTTCCGACACAGGACACTACAACCTGATGATGTGATTTACCTCGTAGATGTACTTCAGCGATATTATAAAGTTCATAATAGTCTGGAGGATGCTTTTGTAAATCATACTAGGGGAGATGAGGAAGATACTTATTCTGCCCTGGCAGGTTTTCATAAGAGAATATTTGATCATCCTGATGTGATGGATCGCACACGCAAACATATTTCAACTCCGGAAAGAAAATCGAGCTGTAAGCGACTCAATATGTATTTACGATGGATGGTACGTGAAGATGCCGAGGGTGTGGATTTTGGTCTCTGGAAAAAAATCAAAACATCGCAGCTTGTAATTCCCCTCGACCTTCATGTAGGGAATGTGGCTCGTCAAATTGGATTACTTCATCGCCCACAAAATGACTGGCAGTCCGCTATTGAATTAACAAATCGACTTAAAGAATTTGACAGAAATGATCCTGTTAAATATGACTTCGCGTTATTTGGTGCGGGAATAAATAAGATTAAATAAGTTTTATTTCAATGCTTGCAGGAGGTCTACTCTTCATCATTTGGTTTTTTTCCATACGCCAGATCTCCTGCGTCACCAAGACCCGGAACGATATAGGATCTGCCTGTCAACTCCTCATCCTCTTCTCCAATCCAGATAGTTGCGTCGGGAAATTCAAGCGCTACATATTCCAAACCTGCAGTGGATGCAATGATAGAAGCGATGTGAATACTACGTGGACGACCATAGTCTAATAAAGCTTTGATCGTGCGAACCATGCTTGATCCTGTAGCAAGCATCGGGTCACATATGATTAATACCTTATCGTCGAGTTCGGGGCTGCTTATGTATTCGATACTGACCTCAAAAGTTCCGTCTTTATGGTGATGCCTGAAGGCGGATATAAATGCATTTTCGGCATCGTCAAAAAAAGATAACATACCATCATGCATTGGCAAGCCTGCACGTATAATCGTTGCCAGGACGATGGTATCATTCAGTGATTTGCAATCAGCGACACCGAGGGATGTATTTACCTCCAGGGAAGCATAGTTCAGATGTTTGCTGATCTCGTAGGCCATGATTTGTCCAAAGCGATGCAGATTACGTCTGAACAAAGTTGGATTAAGCTGGAGGTGCTCGTCGCGCATCTGTAACAGATATTCGCTGGCCAGTGAGGTCTGATGTGAAAGTCGATGGATCAATTCTAGGGATTTTTCAGATCAATGAAGATAGGCATTGAGCCTTTACGCTGCAGCATTTTTTGTTGTTCCTACGCCTAAAGCATAAATTCTCCGTTCCAGGAGAATATTTCAATCTAAAATCTCCCTATCTTCCGAAAGTGAAAACATGGATTGTAGCTGGTATTGCACTGATATCATTAACTGGGGCACGGGTGGTTGCTCAGACGATTGTAGAGCCCAAGCAGATGGATTACAGTTCTGTGGGGATACTCTACAATGAAGAAAAAGTACTTGAGCTAAGGCCACACAGTAATGGTGGCGTCATCGGCGTGCAGTTTGGTAAAATTCCAGCCTTTTACAAGACCAGATATTACCAGTTTGATCTTGGCTTGTTGCGACATCCAAAAGAATACAGACAATCGATCACTTTCAATTCCGGAAATCCATTTACAAGATCGGCTAACAGCTTTACTTACGGCAAACAAAATCATGTAGTTGTGCTACGGGGCGGAGTAGGGCAAAAACGATATTTTTCCGACAAAGCCAAACGTAAAGGAGTCGCTGTCGGAGTGAATTATCAGGTGGGTGCATCAATAGGTATCATTAAGCCCTATTACCTACATTTATCACGTCTTGAAGATGATGGCTTCACTGACTATGTTTCTACGGAGAAGTATAGTGAAGAAAATCGCGATCTCTTTTTAGATGATACCAAAATTATCGGGCCAGCATCTTTCTTCAAGGGTTTTGATGAGATCAGTGTGATCCCCGGACTAAATGCACGAGTTGGTGCACATTTTAGCCTTGGTGCATTTGATCAATATGTCAAAGCATTTGAAATGGGTATCATGGTAGATGCATTCGTGCGTCGTGTGCCGATTATGATCATTGATAATAATATGCCGGTTTTTATCAATGGGTACTTGTCATTCCAGCTTGGAAAAAGGCAGTGAACCGTTTGCGGTAAACAGTAAACAGTAAACAGTAAACAGTAAACAGTAAACGGTCTGGGGTCGTTTCGGCTTCGCTCAATGAGCATAGACATTTTCCTAAATTCAATAAGTTCGGCTTCGATCAACTTCATTAGAGATTGCTCCGGCAGGTCTGATTCTGTCTTTCAAAGCAGGCTCGTTTAAACCCAAAGAACAATAAGGAAAACACAAAGAACACAAAGTAATTCTCTTGCTTAAGGGAAATATGATAGGCACAAAAAGTCAACGTTGTAAACGTTGTAAAGCCTAAGTGAATTTAGTGTTAGAACAGAAATTCAGAGTCAAGGCTGTGATCCTTCTATTTCTCTAATAAAAAAGTTACCCGTAAAGCATAAGTAGAAGCGCTTCCTGAGTCATATGATTCCAACATGCGAATTAATTCCATAAACTCAGGATTCGCTAGATACTTTTTCAATTCATCATCATCATCATAAATCGATTGAGTAATGGTTACATCAACTATGTTGGTCACTT
The DNA here is from genome assembly GCA_030855005.1 of Bacteroidota bacterium. Classification (GTDB taxonomy): domain Bacteria; phylum Bacteroidota; class Bacteroidia; order Chitinophagales; family Saprospiraceae; genus Opimibacter. The sequence continues at coordinate 4,233 of JALYSC010000097.1, forward strand.
GGCGTACTTTCAATTTAAGGTATTTAGCTATTATTTGCGCTTTAGTCTTAGCATTACGTAACGCTTGAAGAGCAAAAGCATCCTCACTTTCGAATGTACGCTCAGGATAAACAGAAGTAATCTCGTCAGCAGGAATATTCATTTGACGTGCCAGCTCGATTATCTTTTCAACATTTTCCTCTTTAGTACTTGAAAACAAGTACGTTTGATTTATGTAAGGTGGCTCACTGAATTTATTGATTTTGTTGAAGTCATCAGGATTCAATTTTAATGCGGCAATACTTTCTTTAAAGTGTTTAACCTGGTCAGCTACCGGAACGTATCCACGCTGAGGATCACATTTAGTGGGATCATCAATAAAGAAAAATTTTGCGCTATACCCAGTGGCAGTTGGAACGTGTGGAAGAATGGTCAGGACAACTGGCCCTGATGTCTGTGACAAAAGTGAAGTGGTACTGATTACACAGATAAAAAAAAGAATCCAAATTCTCATGGATCAATCAATTCAAATGTTACATTGATTTTATAAACTTTATCTATTTTATCCACAGCGGCATCTTCAGGCGTATTGCAGCATCCGCTGGAAGTATCTTCAATATTCAGAATTTTACCCAATTTCATTTTAAGATCCGTGCATAATGATTGTGCCTTGCGCCGGGCATCATCGATGGCTGATTTTGCCAATAACGTTTCTGTTTGTGCATTGTCACCAGTAAAGGAATATTTCAACTCAGTAATTTGTACACCTGGTGCCCGGATGGATGTTATTTTTTCTGCCCAATCCACTCCATTAAGTCTTAGGACATATTCTTTTGTAGTAGTAGCATTGAATTTGCCCATATTTTTAGGACTTCTGACTAATTGATTTTCAACTACTCCTAACGTAAATAATTCTTCCAGGTAATTTGTATAAACTGCTTCAAAAGGCATGTAGGGTACCTGCTTATATTCATTGGGTTGCTGTTCTGAAATAGCTACAGTGGCTACAATTCCTGTTGCCACATATTCTTTTTTTGCATTACCTACGATCCGAATAAACCTGTCAGTGCTTTGTGCCTGCAGCAATGGCACAGCCAAACATAAAATAAAGGCAATCATAATGTTTCTTCTCATGGTAAGATGGGTTAGTTGGTTTTTTAAAATTATTAAAAATTTGATTGCATGAGTTTAGAATATATAGCTAATGCAATCCATTAAATCAAAATATTCTTTCTCTCTTTCTCTCTATCTCGTTCTGATAGTTCTCATGTTCTCACGCTGTTCTTCCTGTTAAACCACCAATAAAACGGTAGCCCCGTCAGTATGAGGATCGTTCCAAAGATTGCTTCACGAGGCTGAGTAATAATCGTGTTAAGGAACAAGCCAATACAAAACAAAACTACGAAGCCGGGCACAAAAGGATATCCCCAGACTTTGTAAGGACGATGTGCATCGGGCATTTTCTTACGGAGAATAAATACACCCGCTGCTGTCAAACCATAGTAAACAAACACTGCAAAAATTACCATATCAGTCAATTGATCAAAACTTCCTGATAACACGAGTAAACATGCCCAGATACATTGCAGCCAGATAGCATTGAAGGGTACATGTGCGCTATTTAGTTTTGAAGCAAAATTGAAAAAAATGCCTTCTTTTGCCATCGCATAATAAGTCCTCGGACTTGAATAAATCGTTGCGTGTGTGCAGCCCAGTGTAGTGATCAGTATAAGGATTGAAATAAAAACTGCGCCTTTATCGCCCCAGAAAGTACGAACAGCTTCGATCGCAGCAATCTTGTCGCCAGACATGTGAAGGTCTTTGATTTGATCGACAGACAACAAAGACAAATATGTCACATTGACCAGCAGGTAAATTCCTATAATGATCAAAATGCCAACCGTAAGTCCTTTTGGAATGTTCCGATTTGCGTCTTTAATTTCCCCACCTAAAAATCCTACAGTAGTCCATCCCTGGTATGCCCAAAACGCTCCGAGCATAGCTGTGAATAATGAACTGATAGTGATTCTTGACTGGTCTGTTGTAGCAAAGTCAAAACTCTGTGCCACATTTGACTGACTACTGGTAAGACCAAAGACGACCACGATACCTATCCCAATATAAATTAACCAGAGAATGATATTACTGATGCTCGCGCCGGATTTGATACTACGTGTATTGACAATACTCAGCAGGATAATTAGCACCATGCCTACAAACTTGATCGAAAATCCTTCAAAAGGGTAGAACACACCAAATAAAGAAAAATCACTTAGTGAGGTCAGCATTGGGGGTAATTGGACCAGTGAATTGAGTGACTGTGCAAACACATAAGCAAGCGAGGAAATACCGGCAGTTTGTATGATTGAGAAAGAAGACCATCCAAACATGAAAGCCACAAAGCGGCTGTAAATCTTTTTGTAATAGGCGTAATCACCTCCTGTGCCAGCCAGCAGGCCTGCTACTTCAGCATAACTTAGCACGGATAATAGTGTCACGAGTCCGCCGATACTCCAAGCCACCAGGACCCATCCGGAGGAGTTCAGCTCATTCGTCATAGGTGCTACTTTCTTGTACACACCTGAGCCGATGACATTTGCGATCGTTACGACAATCACATAGCGCAGGGCAAGGGAACGGGTTAATCCCTGTGATGTAGACTGTTGGTTATCCATAATTCGTTTTGAGTAAAGTCATTAGATAATTAATGAAGGCGTCTCTTTTTGGTCATGCCTCCAATCGTATCCTTGATACTATTCATCACAATGAAAGCATTTCCATCGATTTTATGAATTTCATTTTTTAGCGTGCTGATTTCCAGACGCGTGACGACTGTATAGATGATTTTCAATTCGTGTTTTTTCTCACCGGATTTACCATATCCACGTTCCCCCTTATACACTGTCACACCGGTATTGAGTTCGTAAGCAATCATCTCACGGATCTCATCAGCTTTATTTGAAATAATGGTAACGCCAGTATATTCTTCGATACCTTCTATAATAAAGTCGACAGTTTTAGAAGCGGAGAGATAAGTAAGCATTGCATACAAGGCTGTTTCAATGGAAAGCAGATAGGCTGCAAAAGAAAATATGATCACATTGATGATGAGGATAATATCACCGATCGACAAACCTGAGGTTCGGCTGATGGCAATCGCAAGTACTTCAGTGCCATCTATCACAGCACCACCTCTGACCGCCATACCAATTCCGGCACCGAGGAAGAATCCGCCAAAAACAGAGATCAACAGTTTATCATTCGTGATTTCGGGATAGGGAATGAGGGCGATACAAATCGCAAGACCTGAAATGGCCAGAATAGTTTTGATGGCAAATTTTTTACCTATCACCCTGAAGCTAAAAAGGATAAATGGAGTATTGACCACTACAATCAATACGGAAAGCGGCACATCAGTCAGTTGGGATATCAGCAGGGAAATACCCGTCGCACCACCATCAATAAAACCATTTGACAACAGGAAGCCTTTCAGTCCAAAGCCTGCAGCCAGGATGCCGAGGATTATCAGAAATATATCCCTGATCGTATCCTGGATAATGAGTTTAAACTCATACATCCCACGGGCAATATCATACTTGGAGTAAATCTTGGGTTCTGCATTGTCCTTGTACTTATGTTCCAGTACAAATCGGATGATCAATCGGGTCCAAAATGTCGTAGAATTTCGTTTCATTCAGTTCCTCGGTTGGTCGATGAACTCTAATATAGAAAAATCCCGTCAAGTACTACCCGGTTTCCAGTGACCTGGCACCTTAAGAAACTTCAACCCTCATAATTCATTTAAAGGAGAGATTTGCTCTACTTTTTAGCCTCACGATGGCCAATTCGGCTTTTTTGGACCCTGTTGGACAACATTTTAATGGCAACCGGGAGGACAGAAACAAAAATGATCCCCAGGACGATCCATTCCAGATCGTCTCTCAGATCATAATTGAATTGGCTCATCAGCAACTCGTGCAGGTACCTTCCTGCCAGCATCATGCTAAAGACCCATACAAATGCACTAATGGAAGAGATGGCAGAGAATTTCTTTTTATCCATCTGCACGATTCCCGCTACGATGGGAGCGAACGTCCGAACAAAGGGCAGGAATCTAGCAAGGAAGATGGCACCATTACCATGTTCTTCATAGAATAACCGGGCCTGCTGCAGATATTGTTGCTTAAAATACCAGCGATCTTTCCAGTTATACATCGCAGGGCCAATTTTCTGACCAAACCAATATCCAACCAAATTACCCATGATGGCCCAAACTGAGATAATAGCCATAATGACTACAAATGGGATATTAAAAAAGCCTTTTACCAGGCTTTCCCAGGCGACACCGGCTACAAACAAGAGGCTATCTCCGGGAAGGAAGAAGCCCATAAAAAGGCCTGTCTCTGCGAAGACAATAAGCATAATGATCCACACGCCACCATGCTCCACATACCATTGAGGCTGAAGTAACGAATGCCAATCAAAATCAGTCATCGGTATTATTTTTTTGATCTTTGGAAAGCCGCAATATCTGGAATGTTATTCACACTAACATAGTGGCATAACTAATCTACATAAAGAGGAAAAGCTATAATAAATCTGCGCCCCTATTGTTTAAAAAAGCGGGAAAGAACCTGTTTTCGGTTGCCTTTATCTTCCAGTAACAGAAAATACAAACCGGGCAATAGCTTGGAGACATCTACAGAATCTGAAGC
>JALYSC010000492.1 GCA_030855005.1 Bacteroidota bacterium
GTGCAGATCCACCGCATCAGATCATTCCTTTTCGTGGTGAATTTTACAATTTGACTTCAGATGCAGAACGGTTAGTACGAGGACTTATTTATCCCGTTCCGGATGTGAATTTTCCATTTCTTGGAGTTCATCTAACTAAACGGATTCGTGGAGGGATCGAAGCAGGGCCCAATGCAGTACTTGCTTTCAGACGTGAAGGATACGAACATCTGAATATTCATTGGGGGGAATTGAGTGAATCATTGCGATACAAAGGCTTTCATCATTTAGCAAAGAGGCACTGGCGTAAAGGTATTGATGAAATGAAAAGGTCGTTTTCAAAACAGGCATTTTTAAAAAGCCTGCAGCGATTAGTACCTGAATTAACTATCGATATGATCAATCGAAGTCGGGCTGGCGTTCGTGCACAGGCGATTGATCGAAATGGAAATATGGTGGACGATTATGTTGTTATTCAGCAGGAAAGAATGATTCATTTATTAAATGCCCCGAGTCCTGCGGCTACATCCTGTTTGTCAATCGGAGAATATATAGCAGGTATAACATTAAACAAGTTTAGAGATCTTTAATAATAATTAAACCCCAATCAGTTATGATTAAATATTTAATGATCTTATTTATTTATGTGATTGTTTGTTTTATTAATACACAAATAAAAAGTCAGGATTTGGAATTAATCTCCGGGACCAGTTCAAAAACAATTAAGGCTGGTACGATGCTATATCTCACCTTGCCCGATTTAGATTCTATTCCATGCATCCGTTGTGCATATCATAGTATATCAGGACAACTTGTATCCAGCGATAATGACATTGTCAAAATCCGGGCAAGAAGAGTTAGTGAGCCGATCATGAGAAATGATACTGCATTAGGTCAAATCATCAAAACATATCGCAAGCGTGATTTTTCACCTGTTGTTTCTATTGATATGTCAGAAATACTTTCTATTACCAAAAGGGGCAAAAAGCAACTGGGATCCGGCAGTACTGGGTCAAGATTGGGTTTCTTGCTCATCTTCTTTGGTGCCGGCACTATGAGTTCCGGACTTTTTATTGATGATGCTGACAATGCAAATAATGTCATTCTGGTAGGAATGTCAGAGATGGCAGCGGGTGTGGCAATCTCACAAATCTTTGATCAGAAGCCCATATTCACCAATGCTAGTTGTCCTTCCTACAAGTCAAAGAACAAAGTCTGGGAAATTCAATAATTCGATAACCCCGCTTTGGCATTGATATTATCCCGACCTTTGTCCAAGTTTTAATAAACTTTTTACGCCCAAGAGGCATTAACCTGAATCATGGAAACAACTACCGCAACCAAGCACCCGGTCCTAATTTATACTGAACAAACGCCTAATCCTGAGTCACTTAAGTTTGTGACCAATAAGATGCTATACTCCGGCACTGCCGATTTCAGGACCCGTGAACTGGCTGATGAATTCTCTCCGCTGGCGACGGCTTTATTCGCATTGCCGTATGTCAAGTCAGTCTATATCTGTAATAACTTCATCACACTGACCAAGGAGCTCAATTATGAGTGGGAGGATCTGATGATCAGAACCAAGGAGTTTATTAAGAATTATGTTGCCGATGATAAGCCAGTCATCCTGGATGGGTTTGCCGAAGCCATGACTGCCCTGGAGGAACAAAGAATGTCTGAAATCGCATACAGCGAAGATGATGGGGAGCTTGTACAACGCATTCGTGAGCTGATCGATACGTATGTGAAACCTGCTGTCGAAATGGATGGTGGCAATATTGAATTCAAATCTTTTCAGGATGGGATTGTTACACTGATCATGCAGGGCGCATGCAGTGGATGTCCATCAAGTACGGTTACTCTTAAGTCAGGTATTGAAGGAATGCTGAAGCGCATGATCCCTCAGGTGAAGGAGGTCGTGCAGGAAATGGCATAGGTTTAAGTTAATAGTTAATAGTTAATAATTAATAATTAAAAGTAAAGCGTATAACTTCTTAGTTATCTGCCGCACCTTTACATGACAATTTCACATTTGGATATTACTTTCCTATTTTATTGTTGAAATCCTCCATTCTCCCACGGAGTATACTGATGCGATCATTGATAAAAGCAGCTTCCCTGTCTTTCTTGAGGAACGATAATATATTGTAGTAGGACTCAAGGAATAATGTAACGTGACGACTACTTTCAGCTTCGTTGCCTTGCGTGATAGCTTTTGATCGTGGAACCTCAAAGAAATAATCCGGAATATCTTCTGCCATCTCTGTAGAAACCTTTAAATATCCTTCATAGTCTGCGGCTGCTTCGAGTGTGGTGAGTTTATCTACATAATGTTCGCGGTAGAATGTATCAAAATCAGCTCCGATATAAAGGAACTTGTCACTTCTGACAGTAGTCGCGGTGTAAATAAAAGCTAACACAAAAACACCAAGTGCTATGCCCGCTATTTTGGCTTTCTTCTGCAGCAATAACGTGATGATCTCAATGATAAAGTAAGCTGCAAGTACAGAAAATAATATTAACAACGGAGTTCTGTATCTGCCAAGATTCCCTGCAATCATTAATGGAGCTATCGACACGATGATCATTAAAACAATTGGAAACATCTTACTTCGCAAACGCCAAAATCCAAGAAGCAGTCCGGCCAATCCAAGCGGAGCAATAAAAAAATAACTAAAAGGTAACAAC
>JALYSC010000493.1 GCA_030855005.1 Bacteroidota bacterium
TCGATAGTATCGCTTGTCATCGCACCTACATTGGCTCAACTGAGTTCTCATGATATTGGTCATCTGCAAGGACAAATGGAAAATCCTGCCGGCACTTTTGAAGAAGGTAAATCCCCTGTAGGCGTACAGGCCGATGATACAGTCAATGATTATTCTGCATTTCTGTCTGCACTTGAAACAGATGGTTATTTCACTGATGAAACAGCTACCATTTCTGTTGTAGGCAATAGAGTTGTTATCGATAGCAAGCCATTGGATGAAGACGTATCCAATAAATATATTCCCCTTCTCAATGGGATGACTAACATCGAACTTGATTTTACCGAAGAATAGTTTTCTGGCTTAGAAGCTAACCATCAGCTTCTTATATATATTTCTTGCCTGTCAGGTGTGGGATCATGAACAATAACCCCATGTCTGACCGTTCTAGTAATCCCATGATCAAATTCCATGTCATATCAGCCATGGTGTTTCTGTGTCTCCTTGTGTGCCAGAAACCCAATGCACAGGAGCGCGGGATAGCCAGCTACTACGCTGACTTCTTCGACGGCCGCAGAATGGCCAACGGGATTCGTTACGATCCTAACAGTTTTACCTGCGCACATCCAACAGCTCCGATCGGAACCATATTCAAAGTTGTAAGAAGAGACGATCCAACCTGTTCTGTCTTAGTGACTGTATCAGATCGCGGTCCTTTTGTCAAAGGAAGAATTATTGACCTTTCAAAACGGGCTGCTGAAGAATTAGGTATTCTTCATATTGGAATCACAGAAGTAGTTGTTGCACTTGTAAAAAGGCCACCCGTATCAAGGGATGAATTCTTTGCTTTATCAGATGCCCATGATTAGTTTGGTGGGATCCTCCAGCAATTCTTTTACCCTTACTAAAAATGTAACACTCGTACTTCCATCGATCACGCGATGATCATAAGATAATGCGATGTACATCATCGGACGGATTACAATTTGTCCATCTACCACAACAGGTCGATCCTGCACATTGTGCATGCCGAGTATTGCTGATTGCGGTTCATTGATGATGGGTGTGCTCAAGAGTGATCCAAAAATTCCTCCATTTGTAATAGTGAATGTTCCGCCACTCATTTCTTCAAGTGTCAGTTTCCCTTGTCTTGCTTTATCTGCAAGATCTTTAATCTGAGATTCTATTTCATCAAAACGAAGTGATTCCACATTGTGAATCGGTGGCACTACTAATCCATTTGGAGTTGAAATCGCAATAGAGATATCTACGTAATCGTGATAGATCAGATCTTCACCATCGATATGTGCATTCACATCTGGTTTCTCCAGTAATGCCTGCGCACATGCTTTTGCAAAAATGGACATGAAGCCAAGCTTGATTCCATATTTAGCAACGAATGCATCCTGGTATTTTTTTCTCAATTCTAAAATGCCCGTCATATCCACTTCATTGAATGTGGTGAGCATGGCGGTGTTGTTTTTTGCAGAGACCAGACGTCTTGCAATCGTACGACGCATGCGTGACATCTTCTCGCGATGTTCGTCACGTGCGAAAGGAGTTCGTGCAACTACTGGTGCAGCGGGTTTAGATGCAGGTGGAGCTGGTTCCGTAGGCTTTACAGTTTCCGATTTATTGGCAACTGCTTTCATCGCATCATCTTTTGTGATGCGACCTTCTTTGCCGCTACCGGATACTTTGGATGGTTCTATATCACCTTCGCGCAATATTTTTCCAGCCGCCGGTGATGGATAAGCAAGGATCTCTTCAGGTTTTTCTATGGAGTTTTCCCCTTTCTCAACCGGTACCGCTTTTTCTTTTGGCGTAGGAGTTACTTTTTCCTTTGATGCTTCAGCAGTTATTTCTTCAGCCTTTGGTTTTTCTGTTGGGGTCGTTGCACCATTTGTTGGTTTGACGCTTGTATCAATCCGTGCAACTAAAGCACCTATGGCAAGGTCATCACCTTCTTTCGCTACATGGATCAATTTGCCCTCTGCTTCTGCAGGGAACTCAAGTGTAGCCTTATCAGATTCAAACTCGCATATAGGCTCATCCAACTTGACAAAACTTCCGTCTGGCTTTAGCCATTGCGACAGGGTTACTTCATTTATGGATTCCCCGATGATAGGGACTTTCATTTCAACAACGCTCATATTCTGTTTTCTCTTTGCGGGGCAAAAATATGGTTTTTCACCACCCCATGCTGTTTCCCCAATGATCACAAGCCGGAAACACAGTTATATCTATGACTTTTTACATCCTGTAGATAGTCTGCAACCATTCGGACCCAATAATTTACTTTGTCCTTTCATTCAATTCCATCTCAATTCCTGATGAGAACAGGTATCCTATTTGTATTCCTTTTGATCAGCATCTCCATTCCTGTGATAGGACAGGAAAAAAGGATTACTACTGCTTTCCGTACCCATGAGCCAATTGAAATAGACGGATTATTACACGAACCTGCGTGGCAATTAGCCCATGCAGCAATTGATTTCACAGAACTCAAACCCAATCCCGGCAAAATGGCTGACAATCAGGCTCGCGTACGGGTGATGTATGATGACTCAGGAATCTATTTCGCAGCAGAGCTCGATGAGAGTAATATGGAAGGGTTGGGAAATGAATTATTCCAGCGTGATGACCTCAGTGACAACCGCAAGATTGATTGGTTTGCTGTGATCATTGA
>JALYSC010000098.1:0-2522 GCA_030855005.1 Bacteroidota bacterium
TACTATAACGCTGGCCACCTTTTCCACGTGAATAAAACTACGGTGCTGGTCTCCACTTCCATTAATAGTGATCTTGCCAAGGAAATTAGCATTGAAGAGAAACCGATTGATCACGGCATCGACCCTGTATGCAGGATTGTATCCATATACATTTCCTGACCGGAGGACATATAGTTGTTTATTTCTTTCCAACACTTTCAACTGCCTCTCGCCATCGAATTTGGAACGCCCATAGAAGGAATGCGGATTTGGAATACTGTCTTCATCCACAGGTTCCGGGTGTGAACCATAAATTGAAATACTGCTTAGATATATCACTTTGCTGACATTGGACTTTTCGATTGCATACGCCAATTGAGCAGAGCCCCAATGATTGACCTGATCAAAACTGTGGGCATCAGCATCTGCAAAGGGGGTGGTAACCTTAGCTGCAAGATGAACGACACAATCGATGCCTTCGAGTGCCTGTTGCAACATGCGACCATCGAGAATATCTCCCTGGACCAGTCTGACAGGTTTGTGATCAAATTTGGCTTCTGTAAAAAAACTATAGTTACGACGTGATAGATTATCATATATCGTAATCGAATGCAACTGACGAAGGTCCTTCAGTAGTTGCTGCACCAGGCTGTATCCAATATATCCGGCTCCCCCGGTGATTAGTATTCGCATCTTTTCGATTCTGTGCTGCAGTCAATATTACAACCTATTTCGGGCGAAAGATAAGGGTAGAATAGTAGAAGGTGTTTTGAAATCGGTTCGTCACTCTATTTAGCCCGTTCAGCGCGATTAATGCTAACATGGAGATAGAGGTTAGTATTAAATATCATAATGTTACATGCTTTATTCCGGATGAGATTACCGGTGCACAAAGGTTGTTTGTCAGAAGGGAATTCATAAAGATTTGTGAGGATATAAGCATAGGTACAATTGTATTTTAAAATCGATTGAAATATATTTTTTATGTGTTGCAAACCCCATTCTAATGAACTCATTACTGCTATCATTTGCACTTATTTGTTTTCCGCCTTCTTTTCCCTGCTCCGGACAAAATAGCTTTCCAAAAGATAATCATACGTCCAGGCCCCTGAAAGCGTCTCAACTAAAATCGGATTATCCCAGCCATTTAGGTTTCGGTCAGGCAACTGATTCCGTTGCCATTCACCGCGATAGCTCTTGGATTGCCAAACAGCATAGCTCCATTTTCCAAAAAAAGTATAAAATAGCTTCTTGTACAGCAGCTAATGGAGTGTGTTATTCATGTAATGGTAGAGGCATAGATGCATGGGATCGATCCGCAAAGGTTCATATTTCTACAGAAAATTCCTTTATTCCCACAGACAAGGTGACATCCATAGCACTAGACATGAATGATAATTTATGGATCGAAACTTTAAATGGTGGAATAGTGGTGGTGTTGGAAAAGATTTCAAACCATTTAAATTGAAGCGTGTTGAGACTCACGATAACCATATACACTCCATCAGAGTAGATGAATTAGGTTTCGTTTGGGTCGCATATGAAAAAGCCGGTATTGAGTGTTTTAAAAATGGAAAATCTATTGGTTATTTTCCTCACCTGCCAGAACAATAATTTATGTCTGTTGACTTAGGGGTTTGCAGATGGAGTATTTTTTATAAACTCGGTCTGAATACCGCATTCATCTTTTGAAGTGCCTGCCCAACGGCCACCGCGTCCCTCAGTGGATTCTACGACCGACCGAGTGCAGGGCATACAGCCAATAGAAAGATAACCCTGGGCTTCGAGCGGATGTTCGGGCAGATTGTATTCTTTGCGATATTCCCAAATCATTTTTGCAGTCCAGTCAAGCATCGGATGATATCTCATCTTACCATCAGCAAGTAATTCTTCTTCCTGCAGTTTTGCTCTGAACTTTGTTTGATCGCGGCGCACTCCATTGATCCAGATATCATGTTGCTGAAGTACGGGCTCCATGGGAAGTACTTTATTGAGATAACAACAATGGTCAGGATTTTGGACAAAGAAGAATTTTCCATTTCCATCGCGCTGTCCTGCTTTCGATACTGGTGATATTGCATCAATGATGCGCAGGTCAAAGCGCTCTTCAATTTCGTAGCGAAATGCAATTGTTTCAGGAAAGTGAAATCCGGTATTGAGAAAATAAACGGGTATGCTTTTATCAAACCTGCTGATGATATGCAACAAGGGTATGCTGTGCGATTGAAAGGAGGAACTGACGAAGGCTCTTTTGCCTTCAAAGCTATATTGATTTAGCTTTTTAGCTATTTGATCGACTGATGCAATTATTTCCGGAGATATCATATGCGTTGTAAAAGTAGGCAGTTTGTGGAAACAGCTTGAAACGGTTGTCTGTTCTGGTAGGATGATTTATTATGAAGGATTAAAGAATAATTAAGAAATCATTCAAAGAAATGATTAAAACTAATTTTCATCCGGATCAAATTCCAGGACAATGGAATTCATACAATACCTTTTGTATGTAGGGGGTGGACCGTCATCAAAAAGATGCCCAAGGTGAC
>JALYSC010000098.1:2532-8875 GCA_030855005.1 Bacteroidota bacterium
GTGACCACCACAACGGCCGCACAGGACTTCGATTCGTTCCATGTTGATGGAGTTATCTGATTCATAGCGGACTGCTGTTGGGCGAGAGGTTTCAAAAAAACTCGGCCATCCACATTCACTAGCGAATTTGCCTTCTGATCGGAATAATTTATTACCGCATGCCGCGCAATAGTAGGTGCCTATTCCAGTTGCATTCCAGTATTTACCGGTAAAGGCACGTTCTGTATCTTTTTCACGGGCTACTTTGTAGACGTCTTCTGATAATACTTTTTTCCATTCGGAATCAGGGACATTCAGGGTCGCGGTGTCCGTGCGGGAATAATATGGGTTCTTTATTTCTGATGGAGCAGGTAGAGTATCTGAAGTTTTGATTGTGACAGGTTGAGCCTTTGTACAAGACATGTTAGTCAAAACGATCAGGGAAGTCAGGAATAAAAGCGTGCGCATATTGAGATTTTGTATGAAAATGTAAAGTTAATAACATCAAGCAGAGCCGCAGAGTTCGCAAATAGAATCTCACGCAGAGCCGTAGAGTATACAGAGAAAAGTTAGCGCAAAGACCAGAGCGCACAAAAAATAAAATGCTCTTTTAACTTTTATCTTTTAGTTTTTAACTTTTAACTGCTAGTTTTTAACTTTTAGTTATTAACTGATTCCCACCACTTAGTGAATAGCTGATTTTCATTTTTCAATTCGACAAGTTCTCCGATGATAGGAGTTAACAACGGAATTTGATATTCTTTGTTGGCAATGATAATGCGTCGGAGTGGATCGTCCCAATCATGATTTGCCATTTTGAATTTGGAGTTGTGGACGGGAAATAATCTTTTTGCTTTCAGATCTTTCGCGGCTATTACAACTTCTTCGGGAGCGAGGTGAATGTATTTCCATTGCGGATCGTATTGGCCGTCTTCGAGGTATAAGAAAGCCATATTGATTTGTTGCGCGTAAGTCCACGTCCAGAAAAATGAAGTGCTGAAGTGGTATGCAGTGCAAATCCATCTTTCAAGTCGATACGTTCATCCCAATCAGCTTCAGTAATAATCGAAGGATCATAATCCCAATATTCGAAATGCTCACCCACACCTAAGCCACAAATAACTGTTTTGATTTTAGGTCGCAATTTTTCAATTGTATGATAATCAACGTGATCATAGTGATCATGTGTGATAAGCATATAATCGATTTCGGGCATGTCATCCGTGGTATAAATATCAGAACCCGGAAATGATTTATTGCTCCCTGACAATGGAGATGCATTTCCACTGAAGACGGGGTCAATCAGAAATTTTAATCCATCGATCTGAATGAAATATGAGGAATGCCCAAACCAAACGAGCACATCTACATCCGTTGCAATAGAATGCAGATTCGTCTTAATTGATGGAATCAGGCCAACTGGCTTTTTACGTTCTTTTGTTCCAAATATGAATGAATACAAAATACGCGGGATCGTAGCGCCTTCAGTCAATTGAGGAGTATGATTGACGTTATGAAGCTGTCCATTTCGGTAATGAGGTGATTTTTTTATACGCTCAAGTCGGGAGCCCGATGGCACTTTACCAAATTTATTGAAAGGCATTGCATGGAATTGAGAGGCAATGTACCGGATAAATCGGTGGATTCTTAATCGTCAGATATATCCAGCCAGGGGTCCAATCGGGAATTAAGTAAAGATTACTCACTTTTCCTGCATCAATAAAAAATTCATTTTATTGAAGGCTCATCTCCAATGGAGTTAAGGAAAATTTCTTCAACGTTGGACAGAGGTTTTGGAAGTATCCTTCTGGTAGTTCAATCAGTTTGGATTTATCATTATTTTTTGGATTTAGCTTTCGCCTTTTCCTGGTTTTCTTTTACCCGATACTTCACAATTTTAGTGATCAGTGCGTAAGGAATCGGCTGGTCCAATGGAAACTGGATGGAGCCTTTCGCGGCAGCGTATTTGGATAATTCTTTTTCAAAAGCGACTATGCCGGAAGGTGCAGGGTAGAATCCAATATGATGTTTGAAGCCACCGAAGTGAACAAGATTTCCATTTAATTTAAAAGTAGGAATGCCATATCCAATGGTCTCTAATGCTTCTGGAGCAGCTTTGCGAATCGTGTCGCGTATTTTTCCAAGAAGTATCTGCACATCTTCACTGTAACCTGCTATATAGGTATCGACATCTTTTACTTTGGTATCCATAATTAATTATTTCCCAAATTTTAAATGAGAATAAATCATTTTAATATTATATGCTCTGGATTATCCTGAGTCTCTAATTTTTTGATTCGGTATACTTTTTAAAATTATCGAGGATCGCCTGCCAACCATCACGTTGCATATCAAGTGTATGTTCGTTCTCAGCGTCGAAAGTTTCGATGATCTTTGTGGACTGACCATCTGCTTCAAAAGTGATATCTACTTTACGACCATCGCCCAGAATATAAATAATCTTTTCATTCGGATCCACTTGTTCATAGACTCCCCCAAAATCAAATCCAAACTGACCATCCTTTGATTCCATCCTCGTAAGGAATGTACCTCCTGTACGAATATCGTTTTCAGCATTTGGGACATGCCAGTCCTCTGATGCATTACACCATTTCATGATGTCCTGCGGATTCGTCCATGCATGCCATACTTTTTCAACAGGTGAATCAACAGTTGCTTCGACAGTGATTTTTTTAAACTCGCTTATGATTCTTAAAATTTGAGGTTTAACAATATACCAGGGGTTGATTTGACAAACTTATGGCGTAAAAACTATTGAGAAGGTGTGGATATACGACAATGTTAGGGGCCAATTCGACCTAAAAATCGAGACGGTCACCATTTTTCTTCAACCAGGATTCGTGCTGCAGATATTCCGAATCACCTTTTTCCACCCATTTCCAGAAACGATCGCCGTGATTCATTTCTTTGAGGTGAGCTAATTCGTGGATTATAACACTGTCCATGATCTCAACAGGTGCAAGGAGAAGTTTGGAAGAAAAATTGAGATTTCCATTGGTAGCACAACTGCCCCAACGACTATGCACGTATTTAAGCCTGATACTACTAATATCCTCTTTGTAATACTGCTTGTTATAAGCATGTACACGTTGAGAAAACTCAGTATGAACATCAGCCGAAATTCCTCTTGATATCAGAGTTGTGATGAAGTCTCGGGTGTAAAACTCCTCATCCTCAAGATGTGGCAAACTGAGGATGAGATCGTTATTATCTACATACGCCGATCCGGTTGCTTTTCCCTTTCCTGTAGAGAGTTGAAGCGTGTAATTTTTAAAGGCTGTTTTAATAATTTGACCGCTGCGATATTCTTTATTCTTCCATCGCATCGCCAGGTCAGGTTTCTCCTGGAGTGTTTCAAGGAGCCATTTTTTTGCCCAGATCAATTTTTCATGTTTGTATTCGCGATTGGCAGCATAAGGCATCCGCAAGTATGCGGATGTTTTGCCAATAGAAACCCTCGTGTCGTAACGTGGTTCTTCAATAATGAGAAGTGGGAGATGAATGTCTTGCCAGCGAACTGAGGTTTTCGTTTGTCGGCTACGCATGTTTGAGTGCAAACTCTTTCATGACTTCAGCTAAAACTTTCACTCCGTCTTCGGACATAGCGTTGTAGATGGAAGCTCTGAATCCACCAACAGACTTATGTCCCTTCAATCCGTCACATCCTGCATCCTGGCAAAACGTCAAAAACTCTTTGTCGAATTCCCGGTCTTCCAGGTTCCAGGTCACATTCATGCGTGAACGATCTTCCGGAAGGCTATGACCGATGTAAAAAGGAATCGTATCAATGATGTCGTAGATATATTTGGCTTTTCGCTCATTGATCGATTGCATCATGCCTAATCCACCAAGATCACGTAACCAGCGTAATGTCAACATACTTACATAAATGGGGAACACCGGAGGCGTATTGTACATAGAATCGTTTTGTGCATGAGTCTCATAGCGCAGCATGGTTGGCAATATTTTATTGACTTTCCCTAGCACGTCTTTACGGACGATGACAAGCGTAACACCTGCAGGACCAAGATTTTTCTGAGCCCCGGCGTAGATCAGACCGAATCGGTGCGGCTCGATTGGTTTTGAAAAAATGTCGGATGACATATCACATACCATTGGAATCGGACTATCCGGCCAGTTTTGCCACTGTGTGCCGTAGATAGTATTGTTGCTGGTAGTATGCAGATATTGATAATCCGGAGAAATATCAAAGCCCTTAGGGATATAACTGTAGTTTTTGTCTTTAGAACTGGCAATCACATCAATTTCACCGAGCATTTTGGCTTCATGAATGGCTTTGGCAGACCAAACTCCGGTATCCACGTAAGCTGCTTTCCTGCCTTCGGGAAGTAGATTCATCACGGTCATAAAAAACTGCGTGCTGGCACCACCTCCTAGGAATAAAACTTCAAAATCATCACTCAATCCCAGCAGCTCTCTTACCAACTGGCCAGCCTCATGGAGGATTGGTTCAAAATAGGAGGACCTATGTGAAATTTCAAGGATAGAAAGCCCGCTGCCATTGAGATCCAGGACTGCCTGGGATGCTTGCTCAAAGACGGTTTTTGGAAGTATCGAAGGCCCTGCGGAGAAATTTATGATATGTGACATGATTGGCGACTGCTTGTATTGACAAAGCTACAATTCGGTATGTGAATAACGCGACTGACGGATAATAATTTTTTGTAACTCTACTTCCTGATTCTTTCATTCGTCGTTGTTTATTCCATAAAGCAGTGGCTGCATCTAACCTGAAACTCGAACAGCGACAGGTGCAGTAGGAGCGTGAAACCTTTGAGCGCGTTGTAGTGCTGAGAGCGCAACAGTTTAATATTGTCAAACAAAATACACTTGTGGCAGAGCGATATCTGGAAGGTGCAAAAAAGCGATATGACATAACTTATCAGCGATATCTAATTGGTAAAATTTCTGTCACAGATTTAAACCTTGCGTTGGCTGAACAGGAAAGCGCAAGACGTGCTTATCTGCAGGCAATTCGAGAATTTTGGCAGGCATTATTTGAAATTCGTGGACTGACACTTTTTGACTTTCAATCCAACGCTTCTTTGATGAAAGCAAATCCAGCGGTTGATTAAAAAATATTTTAACTAAGATCAGGACTTCAACTCCACAGCAAGAATTATTTTAAAATAAAATTTGTTTTTTCCAAAAACAAGTGCTAAATTAGGTATTGGGGTTATGTAATTTTTTGAAATAATATTTTTGACTCTTAAACCCGATTTTAGGTACAGCGAATTTTGAAACTTTCTTACGTACCATAATTTAACAGACATTCAATTTTTAAAACTATAGTGACCGGTCTCTCACCCGGACTGGCATTCATTTGCATAACATTTTTTAACCCTTTATTAAACCCAAAAAAGATGAGTCGTCTTACCCCCCTTGTCATGTACATGGCATTGCTATGTGCATGTACAGACCAGGAAGAATTTATCCCAAATTCTTCAGGTCTTATTGAAACCCGCGCAGGCGGTTTTGATGTAACTACAACACCTGTAACACTTATCACCTCACTTAGCGGCACAGTAGGTGGCACCGTCTCCAATCAGGGAGGAGGCAATGGTACTACCGAGCGAGGAGTAGTGTACAATACCTCTCCGATTCCGACTATCGACGATACCAAAATTGAGAATGGGTCCGGCAGCGGATCTTTCGAATGTGTACTCACTGCTGTTAACCCTTCTACCACCTATTATATCAGGGCCTATGCGATCAAGAAAAACACAATCGTATATGGTAATGAAGTCACGTTTACCACACTTCCGGATATGGGCACAGTGACAGATATTGAAGGCCACGTATATAAAACGGTCAATATTGCAGGGAAAATCTGGATGATTGAAAATTTGGCTACGACCAGATACAGTGACAATACTCCCATACCCAATGTGTCCGATCCTACAGCATGGAATGGACTGCGATCAACTACTACCGGTGCATTCTGTAACTATAACAATGATGAAGCTAATGCTGCAGCATTTGGTCGACTTTATAACTGGTATGCTGTGAGCAGTACGCATCATCTCGCCCCAGCGGGATGGCACATTCCTTCCAAAGCTGAATGGGATGCACTCGAAGCATTTCTTGGCACTGGAGCAGGAGGTAAATTGAAAGAAGCTGGTTTGGTACACTGGGCATCGCCTAATACCGGAGGAAATAATTGTTCTGCTATGTCTGTCTTACCTGCCGGCGTGCGAGGTCCTGATGGTCTATTTTCTGACCTTTCGACTGCTTCATGTCTATGGAGTTCTTCACTTCTTGTAGGTTGGACTTATTATCGGTATGTACGTTATAACACTAATCTTTTAGACTGGAATATTGC
>JALYSC010000494.1 GCA_030855005.1 Bacteroidota bacterium
GGTTTCCAATACCTGTGTAAACATCAAATTAAGACTTAAAAGAACGGAGATGGAGGTAATGATAAGTTTTTTCATGTGTTATAGAATTAAAATATTACTCGTTATAGAATTTTCATCTGTGATTAGGGCAATAGCACCATAGTACAATAATAGGATGCAGATGGTTTCAAATTACTTTGAATTTTGAAATCATTATCAAACTCTCAGATAAATATCAATCTGATAATACATAGGCAAAGGAAGTGGAATCCGGCAATGAATTTTACTCCTTTGCCTTGGCGATAGTAAAAACCCTGGAGATGTTAAATCCAAAATGGATACCTCCATCTCCCCAGTCGCCCACATTCTCCGTTATGAAGCCTTTCTCGATCATGGATGTGCTATTGGTGAAGTGAAGCTGGAACACGTGTCCTCCTGTTTCAATATCGAATCCTAAGGAAATTGAATTTCGATACAGCGGATCTGTCTGATCAGGTAATACATAGATATATTCTGTATTTAGTGAAAGGCGCTTGGTTAATTTAATACGTCCCGCCATACCTATGGCAAAAACATCATTCTCGACGACAGTAGTTTTCACAAGATTGCGGTGGACCACGGTTGGTGATAATTGCAGACTAAAGCCATTACTAAATTTGCGTCCTATAATCAACTGACCTACATGATAAAATCGGGAGCTAAATAGATTGTCGCGATCAGCATCAGCCCATTTTAATGTCTGGATGGCTGTTGTAGCCAAAATAGCCACTGTTACAGGCATTTCTATGAGCCCAGTACTTTGTCTTAGTACTTTGTATTTGATGAACCCATCGTAGGTCTTTTCAAAACTGCTTCTGCCCACTCCTATGGTGAGGCGATCTGAAATCCCATAATCCAGGCCTATGCGGATGGTTGCCTCATCCAGTCCGAAGAGTTCATAAAAGCCACCATTCAGAAATCCAAACCGGTGAGAGATTTTAGCATCCAGCACACCGGATGAAGTATTCTCCAGCGAATGAAGATTGATGACTCGATTAGTTTTAAAACTGGCTGCCGCATACTCGGTAGTCTCCTCTCTCCCAAGTAATGAAAGCAAATCCTGCTCTTGTTGAGCATTTACCTGCCCTGTTGCAGCAGCCATTATTATGAAAAGTAACTTTATACTTACATCAATCTTCATGTCCATCACATCCTCTGCAGATCTGCCTGTACAGATACTGTTACTGTTTTAGCAATATTCTCACGGACGACTTTAGGCACTTGAATTCCAAAATCTACGATGGCAATATCAAAATTACTCCTTGCTGTTATACCTGATCCTTTGACGGTAATTTTGGAAGTTGTGGTCAATGGTTTGGTAATCCCATGTAATGTCAGATTGCCTTTAACCATGGCCGTGTACTCGCCGTCTTTCGAAAAATTCAACTCATATAAATTAGTAAAAGAGCCTTTAAAGATGCCTTTTGGATATGCACTACTCTCCATGTAGTTTTCATTGAAGTGATCCTGCATTAGCGCTTTTTCAAACTTAAAGCCTTTGATTAGCACGGACATTTCGATAGCGCCACTAGCAACATCGACAATCACATATCCACTGCTATTGATGCCTTCTATTTTTTCAACTGGAGCTTCGGAAACGAAAAAAAACTTTGCAGTTTTGGAGTAATATTTCTGGGAAAGCAATAAAGGCAGACAACCCAGCAATAAACTAACGAATACAATAAGCTTCTTAATCATGATCAATTATTTGGAGTTCCATCCAGAACCCATCTTTCAATTTGTAGAATTTCACACTCAGGTAATAATCCTCTGTCTTTAGGCATAGGAGAGAATCCATTTTCATGTCGCAACACACCTATTAGCCGACCAGCATCTACCATATTCTTAAGATTAGCATGTCCATCTAGCCGGATCCCGCTGGGCACCGCCTGCTCATCATGACAATCGTAACATCGATTGATGATGATGGGGGAAATATCTGTACTGTAGCTTATCGTTGTGGTATCACATGCAACAGGAGGATATAAGTCTTCCTCCACGTTATAAGCACAGGAGAGAAGAGAAATCATGAAGCAGGTAGACAAATAGTAAAAGGATCTATACATAGAGGTTGGGTTCGCTCATGAAATGGCTGTACAACAAGGTAAATCTATTCAGGGGAAGAATATTGACTACTTATAAATTGCCCAATCGGAAATGGGACTCTCCGAATCGGATAAATTGTCCCCTGACAATTCTTATCACTCCTCACCCTCCAGCCATTTTTTGAATAAAGGAGATTTTTCGGTACTGACGATGACTTCTTCATGCGCTGCCGGTAGTAGATCAATCCTGACTCTTGACTTAGAATGTGCATGCATCTGCTGGATGGCATCAATGTGAATTATATATTGCCGGTTGATCCTGAAGAACCGGGTGGGATCGATCATCATTTCCAAGTTTTCAAGCGTATAATCAACCGGATATTTCCTGCCTTCCCGCGTCATCATGAATGTAATCTTATCAGAAGTGTAGAGATAGGCAATATCCTGCTGATGCACAAGACGGAGACTTTGTCCCATTCGGATCAGGAACCGCTTATCCTGGTTTTGTTTAGAAAGTAATTTGTTGACTATCTGTCTATAGTCACTGTTCTTTTCTTTAAACTCTTGATACCGGGAGAGGGCTTGTATCAGATCCTCTTCC
>JALYSC010000495.1 GCA_030855005.1 Bacteroidota bacterium
GGGATAATCAATCAAGGCATGCTTACACTCGATACCATTTTGATAAATAAAAATAATACCAGCTCCAGTGCAATCTTTAACCAGGGTAGTCTTGTCATGAAAGGATTGAATCAACTAAAAATCAATTAATAACTGCCATGGAGAATCAATCGGAATTGACCAAAATTCTAGTCTCCCCCGAATCAGTAGCGGTCGAACATCCTGACCGGATGACAATAAATATGAAGTGGGATGATATCGAAGAAATTAATTTGGTCAATTCGGACCAGGGACCTTTCCTGGATGATGTTTGGTTGCAGTTAAAATCTAAAGCAGATACAATCTTTCTGGCGCAAGGGAAACAAGGATATGATGAAGTGTATGACATTGTGTCGCAATACCAGGGATTTAATTTTGACAATGTCATTGAATCCATGACGTGTACGGGTAATGAAACATTTCTGCTTTGGGAAACACAAAAATAATCATGGTCAAAGCTAACATGCAAAGACGCATAACTTTCCAAAAACCTCCCTTCAAAAACCTCATTCCGAAATGAGTGCTTACTTTAGCTGCTCATGTTCGATGCATCTCTCCAGCTTTTTATTAGTGTTCTGGCCATTAGTATTCTGCATGCTATCCTGCCAAACCATTGGCTGCCGGTAGTCGCCATTTCCAGGCAGATGAAGTGGAGTGGTCATAAGACTGCTCTTGTCACCATGCTGGCCGCATTGGCTCATTCTGCCAGTACTGTCATTATTGGTATGCTGGTGGCATTTGGGGGCATGACGCTGGATGGATTCCTACCCTATTTTAAATATATCGCTGCCTCTCTTTTGATTCTGTTAGGTATCTATTTTATGTGGCGTCATCAGCACCACAAACATTTCCACCTTAGGAATATTGACACGAAAGCGCATAAAAATTTGTCATTCATCCTTAGCTCGCTTTTATTGGCGATGTTTCTGTCGCCCTGTCTTGAAGTGGGTGCATTATTTCTCATGGCCGGAACGCAAAGCATGTCGGTAAGCATTTTTATAGCTATTGTATATACGATTACGTCGGCGATAGGAATGACAATTTTTGCGTGGGTGGCGATGCAGGGATTGAAGAAAGTGGACTGGCATAAACTGGAACACAATTCGGGTTTGATCTCCGGAATCATCCTGATCATTACGGGTGCTCTTTTCCTGATACTCGATTAGACTTCACCTTCGCCGCATCCCTTTCCTTTGTGGTGCCTATTCCATTGTTATCCTAATTCGTATATTTAACAATTATGAAAACAAGAATACTCACCATCGCGATAATATGCCTGGCTTCTATGTCCGCATCAAAATGCAAGGATCAGCCTTCCAAAGAGATGATGAATAAAATCGAATTTGATTATTCCTCTGTCGATGAAAAAGGATTGCTGAATGGGACAGTTGCACTCGATTATGAATTTTGTATTCCAAAAGACGAAGCCAAGGTAAATGAGATCAAATCCATCGTTCCCAATGTGACCATGCCCAGAATGGCAAAAGGCAGAATCAAATGTTCTGAGGAAGAATGGCTATGTATCGTATCAACGAATGATGCAAGCTGGAAAGAACAACTATATAAAATCGCTTCGTTGAAATATGTGAAGAAGATCGTGCCAACGTATTACGAGTAGATGAAGGGATGAAAGGATGAAAGGATCAAAGAAGCACAGGAGCACAGGATCATGTCGCAACGCAGTGAGGATCCCGCCATTTCTCTTTTGAATTGTAGCGGGAGAGCAAGTTGATTTTCTAACCATATAAACTAATAAGCCTATAATCTCTCAAAGTAATTTCTGTGTTCAACAGCAAAAACTATCTTAACCTTACTAACAATAACTTACCCACAAATAACCGACTATGAAAATATTGCTAATCATCCTCAAAGTGATTATTGCCATTATTTTACTTCAGACCCTATTTTTCAAATTTACCGGAGCAGCTGAGAGTGTTTATATTTTTGATACGTTGGGTATGGAGCCATGGGGTCGTATCGGATCAGGAATAGTTGAATTAATCGCAGTGATATTACTTTTCATTCCAAAGACAACATGGCTGGGAGCACTGATGGCATTGGGAACTGTGGCAGGAGCCATTTTCTTTCACTTTACTAAACTTGGTATTGCCATAATGGATGATGGAGGATTGCTTTTTATTCTCGCCTGCGTAGTCTTCATCGGAAGTCTGATCATCTTGTGGACAGAACGTCAGAATATACCTCTTTTGAAAAAGGAGATAGTGAGAACGTGAACCTGGTTGATGAGCTCGAGAACCAGGCTGAGTCAGGCAGGTCGAAGTACGACCACTTTCGCCAATCCTAATGAAGGCTCAGGGCATGGATTGTAGGATTGTAGGATTGTAGGATTGTGAGACTGGAAGACGTCGGAGCGCACGCGAGATCTCGCCATTTCTTCAGAAATGCACCGAGAGAAGAAAGGATTCACGATTTTCCGTGGCTTCACCCACGGATGTCGTATGTCATCCCTACAGGCCTTAGATTTTCGTGAGTATAAAGTCTCGAAGAGACTTTATCAAAAATCAAATGGCTATTGACTCACGATTCAAAGACTCACGACTGACTACTGACTCACAACTCACAACTCACAACTCACAACTCACAACTCACAACTGACTTACTGACGATCCTAAAGCAATCTA
>JALYSC010000496.1 GCA_030855005.1 Bacteroidota bacterium
TGCAAAAGCGGTGTGCTTCGATTTGTATGCAAGTTCATCATTGAAGCGGTCCTCTGATGCATCGCGTGCATCGAGATATGTGTATCCCGCCTGGAAGGTTAGCCATGAGAAAGGGTAGTAGTCCGCATTGACTTCAAATCCTTTCATGATGGCTTTATTCAAATTGATTACTTCAAATAGTAAAGGTTGACCAGGAGAAGATCTTTGTTGAAAAGAGATGAGGTCCTTATACCGATTGTAAAAAACAGACGCATCTATTTTTATTTGGCGTGTTACAGTCATACGTACACCCAACTCTGAACTCAGTGTAAGTTTTTCTGCACGAAGTAATGGATTTGGTAAAAAGGAAAGACCGCCACCCTGTTCGAATTTTGTATAGCGCTCTGCAATAGAAGGATTGCGAAAAGCTCTCGCTAATAGTGCGCGAATGAAAATCTGATTTGTTGCTTTAAAGACTGCAGCGATTTTCGGACTAATATTTCCTTCTGAGAATGTTCGGGTAATCGCGTATTCATCAAAACGAATTCCTCCTGTCATGATAAAGCGTGGACTTACAGTCCACTCTTCCTGCAGGAAAGCACCAAAATTCCATGCTGTGTGAACGCCATATAAAACTGAATCAGGTCTGCCATCGATAAAATCTCGCTGTACCTCAATGCCTCCAATCAAATAGTGATCATTACCAGCACTAACATCAACCTGTGTCGTGTGACCTATCCGATTGACTATTACTTTTTCGGAATCAATAAATTGTTTTCCACGATTGATATTAGTACTGTCATTATCCGGGTCACCGTTGAAAACATAATCGGAGATGGCCCGGTAATAATAAAATCTTGACGTGTATTTCACATTAGCGTGTGCGAATGCAGTATAAAGCATGTCAGCATTCATTTCGCGCCGATGTTGTGTGTCATCTTTACGATGTGCTGCTACACTATATGCCTGAGTAGTACTAAGCCAGGTAGCAGGAGTATCATTAAAAATATCATTGTACATCGCAGATATGATAAAGCTTCTGTTTGGAGAAAAGTGATACATCAATTTTCCAAAAGCATTATAAACGGTGTAGGCAGATTTTTCCCTGTGACCATCATTACCTCGCGTACTTCCATTCAATATATATGACCACTTGCCCTGACTCTCTCTATGCGTGAAACCGATACTATGAAAATCACGATAGCCATCATACATCGTGTATGCAGGAGGCTTGCTATGAAGTCCATACGTAACAGAAATATCTGTGTGAGGCATTGTGTCTGCAGAAAGTGTGATAACGTTGATGACGCCTCCCATCGCACTCGAACCGAACAGTGATGAATATGCACCTTTAATCACTTCAATCTTTTGAAGAGCGCCGAGAGGAACAAGATTCCATAATGCCCCGCCAGATTCCGGAGTGATTGCAGGTCTTCCATCAAGGAGTAGTAATACGCGATTGCCTATTCCACCTCCTGCTGTTTCAGAAGCGCCTCGAATAGATAAAGATTGAATATTCGATCCACTGGAACGAACTACCTGCACACCATTGATATCATGAAAGGCATCATCAAGAGATCGAATTCCTTTTTGGTTGATCGATTCGGCAGTGATGACACTTACGCTCGCGGGTGCAAGTTGAAGGCTTTGAGATTTTCGCGTAGCAGAGATGACTACTTCGCCTGTAGAATAAATCTCAGGTTGCAATGGAATCTCTAATTCCTGACCAGGCTTGGCATCCTTCGTGGTTGAATGGAAGCCAATCATTGTGAAAGTTAACTTATACGAGGGGTCGGATAGATTTTCCAATTGAAAGTAACCTCGTTGATCTGTGGTGGTACCGATCCGATACGAATCTGTATGGACGCTGACATAAGAAAGCCCTTCTCCTGTACTGGCATCAGATACACGGCCCGTAATTGTTTGCTGGGCCGAACTCCAATAACAGGACAGGAGAAAGCAATAAACTAAAAGTGTGCGTCGGACTATTGGAACCACACTTCCACGAAGCCGAGGTCGGCTTTGAAATTGATGGTGACTTCATCACCTGCTTCTACGGTAATCGGCGTTGGAGCCGGATCATTGATAACTGTTATGATCTGTCCACCTCCAATATCAATCTTGATTACAAGTCCTGAGCTGACAACATCAGGGATACTGTGATGTACTCCGAGAGTTGCAGTTCTCAAAGAAGGGTCTGTAATAAAATCATGACGGAAACCAACCGCTAAGGCCGAATATGTACCCGGATCGACCGTCAGCTCATAATTGTATATCGACTGACCAGGCACGATGTTAATGATAATCGGGTTTTGAGAATTCACCGGAGCACCCAATGCGAAACGACCGCCTGGAAAGCCCGGGAAAAGTGAATTTTCCGGAATATCGCCCCATCCGGCTGGTGGATTCAGACTGAAAGCTGGGAAAAGAGTCAATTGGACTTCACCGCTGTCTTTCCACGTATTCCACAATTCTGTGTTTTCGATGGTAATTGTCCCGGAGATCGTAGCGGTGGTAGGCGTCGGATCATCGTCTTTACAGCTTGTCATGGTGAAGACGGGCAGTAAAGCTAACAGGGTGATTTTCAATGCAAAAGATAAAAATTTCATGTTTTTTAGATTATGTCTTTAATAGACTGCAAAAGTGGGGGCAGGGTTGGCTGGAAAAGTATCTGAAC
>JALYSC010000497.1 GCA_030855005.1 Bacteroidota bacterium
ACATCCAGGCGATGTCACTCCAAGAGTCGCTACTGTGGCTGATGTGCTTGCAAATGCTCAGGCGTGGGAGTCGACAGTTGTGAAATTGAATGATGTGACTTTATCCGGGGCTTCTACTTTTTCCGGAGAAGTAATCGTGACGGATGCAACTGGCAGCATGATTATGTTTACACGTAGCCAATCAACATTTGCAGGAAATGCATTGCCTACAGAAATTGTCTCAGTAACCGCACTCATCTCGGAGTTTAATGCACCACAACTGATTATCAGAAATGCCAACGATGTGCCTGGTGGAGGTACTGGTCCAACAGGAATAGATGAAAGTTTTACAAACATTGCAAACGATGCAGATATTAGTTTACCAGGCTGGGCAAATATCGCTGTTAAAGGGACGCGTCTTTGGAGAGGGAAAATTTTCCAGACAAATCATTACGCTCAGGCAACTGCATTTGGAGATACAGGTGCAGAAATGGAAGCATGGTTAATCACACCTACCATAACGCTGGATGAAGCAAAGAAAATAAATTTCGAAACTGCGAAATCCTTCCATGTGCATGATGGACTTTCAGTGTGGGTTTCATCCAATTTTGACGGAACAAATGTAACCGGAGCAACATGGGTGCCGTTGAGCGCTGTTATTGCAACCGCTGCAGCTGCTGATAACGAATGGATACCTTCAGGTGATATTGACCTGTCAGGATTTACCGGCCCTATACGTGTTGGTTTCAAATACATTGGTAGCGGACCTGGTGGACAAACTACCACCTTCAGAGTTGATAACGTCAAGGTCACAAATCTCTAATCTTGAACATAGAACTAATCATAAGAAAGAGACTAGCCATAGTCTCTTTTCTTTTTTGTTGCGTACAGCTTTTAGTAGCCCAACAAACCATAACTGAAATCAAAGAGTTGCCAATTGGTTCGGTTGTTACCACCACAGGAATAGTAATCTCCGGATCAGAATTTGGTGTTATCCGTTACATGCAGGATGCGAGTGCAGGTATCCCTGTTTACTCAATGGATCTTGAATCTACAAAGCCCGGAGACTCCTTGTTGCTTGTGGGCGTACTTTCAAATTATAAAGGACAGATTCAAATTTCGCCTGTAATATCTTTTTCAATTCTGGCTTCATCATTACCACTTCCTGCACCAATATCAATTGACCTGGAGACTAATAATGAGCCTTATGAAGGCATGTTGGTTAATTTGACCTGTATGGGTATTGCTTCGTGTGAACCTGAAATTGTATCAGGTTGGTATACTATCTATGATCCGCAAGGAAATACATCACGATTGGATGTCTATAGTGACGAAATTGGAGAAGGACATGATTTAGGCAAGAGCAGTTTTTCAGCAAAAGGAATCTGGGTGTATCAAAATGGGCAGTATCAACTTTTAGCTCAGCAATTATTTGATAAGCCTGAAGTTTCATGTGACCTGATATCACCTGCAAGTTCTTTCCCAATATTCGGACATACAGGTCTTATTTGGGAAGTGAGTTTTTCTGATGGATACTTTGTAGAGTTTGGAGACACAGCTTTTACTTCAACTGAGAATGTATTTGTTTCAAATCAACAAGTCGAGTTTGTTTTTACTCAATTATCTCAGGGACAATTGTACAAAGCCAGACTAGGACATGTCGGTGCTGCAGGAGATACAACTTATTCGATCCCAACATTACTCTCAGCCTTAAGTCCTGAAAGTGAAATAGAAATCTATTTCAACAGGAATGTTGATACTACTTATTCAGATGGAAGCAAACCGGATGGAGTAGGGGCGTCAGTGATAGAATCTGATGTTATATCTCGTATCGATCAGGTGACCGCAACACTTGATATTGCTATGTACAATAGTTCACGCGTGAGTATCATTCAGGCAGTGAATCGTGCAGCCCAAAGAGGTGTTGTAGTTAGATACCTGGCGGAGGACGAAACCTCAAACAGTGCGTTAGAAGGAACGCTTTCCTTTCCAGTTCTCTACCGGTCAGGTGATGGCATCATGCACAATAAATTTATTATTGGAGATGCCGGAGATCCTGGGCGTGCATGGTTATGGACAGGCAGCACGAATCACAGTGCGAATCAATTGGCATCAGATCCAAATAATGCTCTCATATTTCATGATCAGTCATTGGCATTAAACTATCAACGTGAGTTCGAAGAATTTTGGGGCGATGGGGTTGCGCATAACAATGCATTATACGGAGAAGGCAAAACAGATAACACTGCTCATAATTTTTACCTCGGTGAAAAAGAAATTGAATCTTACTTTTCACCATCGGATGAAACGAGTTGTCACATCATGGAGGCAATTAGAACTGCTGATCATCACCTGGAGGTTGCTTTATTATTATTGACTAAGGAAGATCTTGTTGATGAACTTATCAGCCTGCATTTGAAAGGAGTAAAAGTGCGCGTAATCCTTGAAGATGAAGAAAGTTCTTCATTGGCAGTTTCCCGTTTAAGACAGGCGGGAATCCAGACATTCACACATGATATTTCTAATATCTTTCATCACAAATATGCCATTATTGATGAAGGACATATTGAATCGAATCCGCAGGTCATCACAGGTTCACATAACTGGACCTTCTCAGCAGATAATATCAATGATGAAAATACACTTATTATACATGACCAGTCTGTTGCTAA
>JALYSC010000099.1 GCA_030855005.1 Bacteroidota bacterium
TGTCCGGATGATATTTTTGTCAATCTTGATCCAGGCGCATGTAATGCGATCCTTAATTTCAATGATCCGGAGCAAATCGGTGGTTGTGTATTCCAGGTACAGGTACCGGGTTCTATTACACAGAACCTAAATACGACAACAATTGAAGATGCTGTTGACTGTGGAGTAACTCCAACCAGCCAGTGGCGCGCATATGATCTTACAGCGATGGGTGTAAATGGTTCTTTCACTATGAACTCCATTACGATGGGAGGTTTCTTTGCAGGAACTGTACAGATATTTGTATACTCCTACACGGGTGTATTACCATCTGCTACATTGAATATTGCACAAATGGTATTAGTCGGTCAGTCTGCCCCTGCAGCAATCCCGGGCATGGCTACAACTACAGTAAACCTTATTGCTCCTGCAGTGATTCCTGCAGGTACGAAATTCGTTGTTGAACAACGTAAGATTGCCGGTGGCCCATTTGCTGCAGCGGGTAACTACGGCGGCGAAACAGGTCCATCTTATATTACATGTCCAGGTGCCGGTATTACAGTACCTACATCCTATGCCTCTTTTGGTCTTGGATTCGTACATGTACTACAAGTACTTAATGGTCTTGTAACGATGCAAGGTCCTGGAACAATAGTTCAGACATTTGGTTTGCCATCAGGCTCAACATTCCCAATTGGTGTAACATCAAATTGTTTCAACCTGGTTAATCCTGCAACGGGTGAAGTGGTGGATGATTGTTGCTTTGATATCACAGTAGCTGAATTCCCAAATCCTACAACGACACTTGCCTGTAACGATAATATCCAGGTATCTGTCAATGAGGAATGCGAAGCGTTTGTAACAACAGACATGATCCTTGAAGGTGGCCCATACGGCTGTTACGATGATTATATCGTAGCAGTACAAGGTTTTGGTTCAGGTAATGGAGGTGTATTGATCAACAGCAATGCTATTGGTCAGACACTGACAGTTACAATTACGGATCCTGCTACAGGCAATAGTTGCTGGGGTACGATCAGCGTGGAAGATAAAATCCCACCAACGATCGAATGCCGCGACGTAACCATCATGTGCGGAGCACAATTACCTGATGAACCAGCACCATCTATTTCTGGTCCACAGGAGATAGTGTACAGTGGTTTGAATGATCCTTTGGATCTTCCAGCCGGCCAGAACATAACATATGACTATCAATTTGATTATTCATACTTACCTGCTGGTACTCCTGTTCTTGATGTTGATGTGCAATCTACGATCCTTGATCACACATTTACTGGAGATGTCAATATTCAGGTGATTTCACCTAGTGGTACTGTTATCGATGTGTTTGAAGTAGGGGGTTGCGGTGGTAATTTCCCGATCGACACATGGTTTGATGATGAAGGTGTGAATGCTGTTGACTGTAATGGTCTTGACTTACCACGTATACTTCCAATTTGGAATGGTGGTAACAACCTTTCACCAAATCTCTTCAATCTTGATGGTGAAGATGCAAGTGGTGTCTGGATTGTGAGAATATTTGATGATTTCCCTGTTCTTGATGGTGGTCATATTCTAAGTGTAGGTTTATCAATTACGGTGAATCTCCCCGCAGTAGAGCCTGCGGATAACTGCGGTGAAGTAGACCTTACATTTACAGATACTGAAACAGGTGATCCGTGCGAAGGCCTGATTATCGTACGTCACTATGTAGCTACTGACGAAAGTGGTAACACAGCAGCTTGCGATCAAAACATTACTGTACTTCCATTAGTACTTGATAGTGTTACATGTCCTCCAGCGTTTGTAGGATCATGCGGTGATGATATTTCTCCTGAAAATACAGGATGGCCAACTGTCAATGGTAATCCAATCACAGATGATAATAATATCTGCAATATTTTTGTAGGCTATTGGGATAAAGAATTGAATGACTGCGGTGAAGGAACCAAGATCGTTCGTACCTGGACTATCCTTGACTGGTGTACACAGACCACACTGGAGTGTGTACAGGTCATCAAACTTTCTGATAACGAAGCACCGATCCTGACCTGTCCATCTAACATTACAGTTGGAACAGATTTCTGGTATTGCTATGCTAACGTAAGTGTGCCAAGACCAACAGTGGTAGATGAGTGCGGTTCATCCTTTGTATTGAGCCTTACCTCTTCAGCAGGTGTTGTTGTGAACTTTGGTAACAACTATGTCATCAATCAATTGCCAATCGGTACATATACCCTTACATGGACAGCGACAGATGAGTGTGGTAATGTAGGTACTTGTACATTCACGATCACAGTGGAAGACGATGTAGTTCCTGTTGCACTTTGCGACGAGCACACAATCGTTGCCTTAACTAATGACGGACCTTTTGGAATCACCTTGGTTCCAGCATCTGTATTTGATGATGGATCGTATGACAATTGCGGTCCGGTAACGTTCCGTGCACGTCGTATGGATTCATGTATTGATTTCGACTGGACTACAGAGGGAGCATGTGAAGACGACACCCCGGGTGGTATTCCACCGGTGAACAGTCGTGACCGTGGAACGGTACACCGTGACTGCGTGCCATTTGCATGCTGCGACGTAGGTGCAGGCCCGATCATGGTAGAACTTGAGGTACGTGATGCATCAGGTAATGTGAACTTCTGTATGGTAGAGATTACTGTACAGGATAAGATCTCTCCATTCGTAGAGTGTCCACCGGACATCATCATCTCTTGTGACTTCTGGTTTAATGTACAGGAAGGCACTTTTGTAGATGCTGATGGTAATAACAATGGTAACCTAGATGAAGATCCACTGAGTGCTGTATTTGGAAACATGTTTGATGCATTCCAATACAATGATGACGAAAGTGTACGTCAGGATATCATTATCAATGATCCAGGAAACACACTATTCAGTCAGCCACATTTCTGGGGAATCGACGGATGGGCAGATGATAATTGTGAGGTGAATCTACAGGTAAGAGTACGGGTGATCAGTGATTGCAGCGGAGATGATCTGCCAGCAAATGCACCTCCGGGTGCTGTTAAACTGATCGAGCGTCGATTCAGCGCCAGCGATGGTAATGAAGGGATTGCTCCTGGTACATGTACTCAGCGTATCTATGTAGTAGACTTCGATCCATTCTATATCTCAGACCAGACATGTAACAACGCTGATCCAAATGACGGAGTGATCTGGCCATGCAATGTATCATTGACTACATGTCCTGAAGACTTAGGCGATACTGGTGAACCAACGATATTCGATGATGCATGCAGTTTGATTGGAGTAGCATACGAAGACACCAGGTTTGACTTTGTGGATGGTGCATGCTTCAAGATCTTACGTGAATGGTCAGTGATTGACTGGTGTCAGTATGACCCAATCACAGGAGAAGGTCTGTGGCATTATGTACAGGTGATCAAGGTTCACGATAACGAAGGACCAGAATTTGAAGATTGTCCTGTAGGACCAGTAGTATTGTGTGTAGCAGACGAAGGAGTATCCTTACCGGATAACAACCAGGCGTTCTTAGGCGAAGACAATCCATTGGCGTCCAGCTGCAGTGCACACCTTAACCTGTGCAAAACAGTACACGAGACATGTTCAGACTTTGTACAGTATGATGTGAAGATCTATCCATTCAATGGAGATGAATTCATTCTGATCAAACCAACTACTACAGTACCTGTTGACTCAAACAACAATGCAAGATTATGTTTTGACACACGTCAGAGCACAATTCAGGCAATCCGATTGAATGGTATACCATACAACAGTCCATGGTGCGGAGATTACCACCGTATCCTGTGGAGTGTAGAGGATGGTTGCGGTAACTGGAGCACATGTGAGTATTTGTTCCGTCTGGAAGACTGCAAACAACCATCACCGGTATGTATCAACGGATTGAGCACAGTAGTAATGCCAATCGGTGGTCAGGTGACAGTGTGGGCAAAAGACTTCAATGCATCGAGCTTTGATGATTGCACACCTGCAGAAGAGTTGTTGTACAGCTTCAGTGGCGATAGCTACCAGCCAAGCTTTACATACAATTGCGATAACGTACCAGCGTTTGGAGTTGAACTGGCAGTACAGATCTGGGTTGCTGACTTTGGCACCGATGATAACTGTAATGGACAGATCAGCTGGAACGAGCGTAACAAAGATTTCTGCACCACGACAATCGTGATAACAGATAACAATGGCGTATGCGGTGATACAACTGGCAGTGTACTGGCTGGAGAGATCCTGACAGAAGATGTACAGTCCGTGGAGCAGGTATTTGTCACACTGACAAGTCCTAACCACGTATTCCCAACGTATGTAACTGTTGAAGATGGTAAGTACCGTTTTAACAACGTGATCTTACCGGAGAACTTTACGGTTAATGCAGAGCGTAATGATGGGCACAAGAATGGTGTATCTACACTTGACCTTGTACGAATTCAGAAACACCTGTTAGGAATCGAAACATTCAGCAATCCATACGACATGATTGCAGCAGATGCTAACAATAGTCAGAACATCAGCGCAATTGACCTGATCGAATTACGTAAACTGATCCTGGGTATCTATACCGAACTTCCTGCTAACAAGAGCTGGAGATTTGTAGATAAGTCCTTCCAGTTTGCGGATGCAACGAATCCATGGCCATTTGATGAGTCAATTGATATCACGAATATGATATCAGATCAGATGGATGAGGACTTCGTAGCGATCAAGATCGGTGATGTGAATAATACAGTACAGGCAAATGCTCAGCAAATCGTTACAAGAAATGGTAACGGTATAGTGAGTTTTGTAGCTGAAGACCGTACGGTGAATGCAGGGGAAGTAGTTGAAGTAGCGATTACATCAGCAGACTTTGCAGGTATCGAAGGTTACCAGTTTACATTACAGACTACAGGGTTAGAATTTAGTGGAGTAGAAAGTGGAGCGATCAGTATGACTGAAGAGAACATGGGTGTATTTGGCAATATCGTTACGACCAGCTGGCATAAAGTTGGTGGTGTGAGTGCTACTACATCTGATGTACTGTTTACAATACAATTCCGCGCAACAGCTGGCGGTCAGTTAAGCCAGATGATTGCATTGAATTCTAAACTAACAGAAGCAGAGGCATACAATACATCATCAGATATTAAAGATCTGAAGCTGACTTTCCGTGGAGCACAGACTGGAGCTGAGTTCGCTCTTTATCAGAACGAACCAAACCCATTCAAAGGCAACACAGTGATAGGCTACGATGTACCACAATCAGGTCACGTAACCCTGACAGTATTCGACGTTACCGGTAAGGTATTAACAGTGAAGGAAGTAGAGGCAGCGAAAGGATATAACACAATATCCGTAAGCAGCAAAGAGCTTCCATCAGTAGGCGTACTTTACTACAGACTGGATGCTAACGAGTACACAGCAACTAAGAAGATGATCATCATCGAATAAGAAGCGCTCGATAGCAAAAGGTTTATAGAGATATAAATCGGTTTTTGGGATGGCCTCTCTCCATTAAATTGGAGAGAGGCTTTTCTCTTTTATAAAAATACTGGATTTGATAGCCTTAAAAGCAGCTAAAAATTGCCTAAAAAAATGGCTAAAATTCAGTAAGTCAGCTAATAAAGAATATTTTTTATGGTAATATGTTAAAATAATATTCAAGTTTTTTTGAGAAATTGTATACAAGTGATTTCATATTAGATATATTTGTAATGTGTATTGAATTATAAATCTGTAACTATCAAGTTATAAAATAATTTAATATGTAAGAAACGGTTCCATCCCAAAGACTTGCTCCCAAAGCAGTAATTAAAGATTGATTAACCCAATTTGTCTCGGTATGAAAAAACTGGTTACTACTGGTTTTCAGGGCTCACTTTGGCTTGTTTTGGCGATGTCCTTGTCTTTTCAAGTCTCTATCAGCAGCACATTAAGTGCTCAGCAGGGATGTGTCATGTCATGTCCTCCCAACAGCCCACCGCTTCAAATCAGCGTATCAGCTGATTGTGCGGATCAACTCACCTATCAGATATTGGGAGTAACGCTATCAGGTTGTAGTGGTGAGGTGGTGATTGATATCATGGAAAATGGCAATTCGCTTGGTGATAGTATCACCTACGAAATGGTAGGTAACACCTATATGGTAGTTGTATCCATTCCAAGTGAAAACCAGTCCTGTATGCTGGTGATTATGGTTGTGGATAAACAAGCTCCGATTCTGAATTGCCCAGATGATGTTACACTTCCTTGTACAACGGATCTTTCATTATATAATGCATTACTTCCCGGAGACATTTCAGATTGCGGTACGACAACAGTTTCCATCATTGATATTTTATTAGCCTACGGAATTTGTGAGGACAATATTATATCCCAATATGGAAGAATGTATATCGTGGTGGATCAGTATAATAATGCTGATACGTGCGAGCAATTGATTTCATTGGAAAAAGCCAGTCTGGATGACGTTGATTTTCCTCCTGATCTAATAGGTGTCAATGCATTAGCGTGCTTTCCGTTGCCGGATACATCAGCTGCTAATACAGGTATCCCTTCTGTAGGTGGCAATCCTATTACCAATGGCATTTTTTGCAACCTGATTGCTACAAAGACCGATTTCATAGTTCCGTTGTGCTCAGGATCATATAAGATATTACGTACCTGGCGTGTATATGACTCGTGTGAAGGAAATGTCTTTATTGATTCGACGCAAATAATTGAAGTGGCAGATATAACCGGTCCGGTGGTAGTAGCTCCTGCCGATATGACTTTTTCGACAAGTGGATCAGATTGTTTCGCAGATGTAATTATTCCTCCTGCATTGATTACAGAAGATTGCTCAGCAACCTGGACAGTTAGAATCCAGGGACCCTTCGGCACTATCGAGGGTAATGGAGGTCTAATTCAAAATCTTCCGGTTGGGATTTATACCATCACGTTTATTGCTACGAATGCCTGTAACCTCACAGGCCAGGATCAAATGATTGTAACCATTCAGGATCTAATTCCACCAATTCCTGTTTGCCACCAGCATCTTGTTGTTCCTCTCAACCATGTTGGTACAGCTCTAATACCGGCTGCAGCATTTAATGCAGCAAGTACTGACAATTGTGGTAACACTTACTTTAAAGTAAGAAGAATGAATGCACCTGCAGGATATTCTTGCTCAAATCCCGGCAATCCAAATAATATGTTTGATGATCATGTAATGTTTTGCTGTGAAGACATCGCCAATAATAATATTATGGTTGTACTCAGAGTATATGATCTTCCTCCGGTAGCAGGACCAGTTGGAGCAACATATCTACAAGGTCACTATAATGATTGTATGATCGAAGTTGAAATTCAGGACAAATTAGCTCCTTCCATTTCTTGTCCTGACGACTTGACGATCAGCTGCATATTCCCATTTACTGAAGAAAACCTCGGAGTTCTTGGAACCGTTGCGACGTCTCCTGCTGATCAACATCAAATTTGTATTAACGATCCGGGTCTGCCAGGTAATCCCGGGCCACAATGCTTATGGCTGGATGGATTAGCTACAGATAACTGCCATGTTGAGATCACTTCCTCAGCAGTGATTGATATAAACATGTGTGGTGTTGGTATCATAGTCCGGACTTTTACAGCTACGGATGATGGTGGATTGCAATCAACATGCCAGCAAACTATTACTGTAGTGAATTATGATTTATTCGATGAGGGCGATATAACGTGGCCATTAGATTACACCACAAATAATATTTGTGAAATCAGTTTACTGGACCCTGAAGATTTAGAACCACCATACAACGTTCCGATTCTTAATGATGGTACCTGTGATCTGACAGCAGCAACGCATGAAGATGAAGTGTTTGATCTTACAAATAACGATCAGGCATGTTTTAAAATATTGCGCACATGGACAGTCATTGACTGGTGCCAGTTAAATTCAAAAGCCGGAGGTCAGTGGACTCATACGCAGATCATTAAAGTGATGAACAACATAGCTCCTGTCATTGAGCCTATTGAAGATGTGACCGAATGTTCTTTTGATGAAGAGTGTGAAGGCCTTACACTTTCATTTGAGGCCACTGCGTCTGATGATTGTTCATTAGGAGCATCACTCAGATGGAGATATTTTATTGACCTGGATACAAATCAAACCTTTGATTTTACCTCAACAGTCTTACCAGGTGCAACAATAACTTTTACGAGAGAACTTCCGATTGGAACTCACAGAATTCTTTATAGTGTATGGGATCAGTGTGGGAACACAAGTTCTACAGAGCAGTTGGTTACTATTGAAAGTTGCACACCACCTTCCGCAGTTTGTATTCATGGATTGAGTACTAACCTGATGGCAATGGATCTCGATGGTGATGGTAGCGCCGATTGGGGAATGGTAACACTGCAGGCGGAAATGTTTGATGCAAGCAGCAGTCAATCCTGCGGAAATGAATTTACGCTCGCATTCAGTTCAGATCCATTGGATGTCTCCAGAGTTTTTGATTGTAGCGATCTCGGTGTTAATGAAATCGAGTTGTGGGCAATTGATGAAAATGGTCTTACTGATTTTTGTGTCACAGAGGTTGAGATTCAGGATAATAATGGAATATGCCCTGAAGAACTCGGTGGTAGTGGTACTATCTCTGGAAATATAACTGTGCCTAACTCAGGCAAATTATCAGGAGCAATGATTTATCTCGATGGAAGTAATCTTCCCGGAATAGCCAGCGGATCGAATGGTTATTTTGTATTTCCTACAATGCCATTTGGTGGAATATATAAAGTTCGTCCTACTTATGATGGTAATGCACGCAATGGCGTTTCTGCAATCGACCTTGTTAAAATTCAAAAACATCTATTAGGCAT